>NZ_JABVZR010000004.1 GCF_017163935.1 Novosphingobium terrae
TTGGGGCCCCTCCCCCCGCACAGCCCTTGCCGCCTTCACCCCCCCTTTCGCTCGATGAGCGCCAAAGAAATTAGAGCCATCGCCTTCGGCTCGATACGAAAGGGAATGCACCATGACCAACTATTCGCTGGCAACCCGCTTTGGCCGTCGCGTCCGCAGCATTTCGGGCCGTGATCCGCTGGACAATGGCCAGCTCCAGCAGGTTGTGCCATCGATCTTTGCGGAGGAGGCTCACCACAGCCGCTCAGGGCGCTATGTCTATGTACCCACCATCAACATTGTCGAGGGTTTGCGCCGTGAAGGCTGGCACCCGTTTTTCGCGGTTCAGGCTCAGCCCCGCGATGGTGGACGCACTGGCCACGCGAAGCACATGCTGCGGATGCGTCGCCCGGATCAGATGACCCAGACCGAGGCTCCCGAGGTTATCATTGTGAACAGCCATGACGGGACGACCTCGTATCAGATGTTTGCCGGGATCATTCGCTTTGTTTGCACCAACTCGCTGATTGCAGGCGATCAGTTTGAGGAAATCCGCGTCCATCACAAAGGCGACGTGCAGGACCAGATCATTGAGGGAGCCTACACCGTGGCGAAGGACTTCCCTCGCCTTTTGGATGCAACGCGGGAAATGAGCGCTCTTGATCTGTCCGCTGATGAGCGCCGCGTTTTTGCTGAAGCCAGCCTTGTTGCGCGGTATGGTGAGGAAAAGGCACCGATTACTCCCGAGCAGGTATTGCGGCCCCGTAGGCAAGCAGATGCACAAAGCAACCTCTGGACGACGTTCAACGCCGTGCAGGAAAATATCCTTCGCGGTGGCATCATCGGGCAGCGGGTGGATGACAGCGGGAGGATCAATCGCCGTAGGACGCGCGCTATTGGCGGGATCGACCAGAATGTGCAGGTCAATCGCGCACTCTGGACGCTTGCGGAAGGAATGCAAAAGCTCAAGGCGGCTGCATAAGTCGAAGGGGGAGGGGGCTTCGCACCCTCCCTCACTATTTGATGCGGTCGGAAGCTCAAACCATGAGCGCGTTCCTGAAAGATCGATCAGCTTCTCTCTGGCGGAAAATCGCGGGCCTTGAACGGCAAGCCGTTCAAGGCCCGCGAAGGCCCGAGTTTAGCGGCTAAACTTTTCCGAGGCCGGGCTTGAGCGGGCAGGGGGCAGGAAAATCGCGGGCTTTGAATGGCGAGCCATTCAAAGCCCGGTTTCTCAATGATGGAACATCATCCAGAGAGAAGCGGTCACGGCCAACAGGCTCATTGACGCAGCGAGAATGTTTAACCGCGAAACATGCTCTGCACTTTTCAGGTGAGGTATGATCCGAGCAATTGCCGCGTTGATCGGGCTTTCAATATCCCGCCCAACTTGCCCCCGGATCTCGGAAAGCTGCCCCTCCACACCGACCATCATTTTCTCACGCGCCGCTTTGTCAGCGGCTTCGATCACCGCGTTCAATGCTGCTTCTGTCGTGCGAACGACCTGACTGTTATAGCTGGATAATGCCTCTTCCAGCTGCTGCCGAAATTTCTGCGTCTCCTTTTCGACGGCGGTTGCCATGTCGCCCACCATCCGCGCATGGAAGGTTTCAAGTATGAGGATCGGATCATCCTTGCCCAGAGCAACCCCATGACGCCGAGCAACCTCAGCGATAATGTCTTTAAGTCGCTGGTCATGGTCATCCATCAGAACACCTGCGCTTGAGCCATTCCCGCAAAGATCTTGTCGCGGGTTTGCTTCAGTCGCTGCCTTACCATCAGGGGCAGCGCAGCATCATTCACAGCATCAGCGAAGGCGCGGCGCTCTTGCAGAAGGTCCGACAGATCGCGACCGAAGGTTTCGGCCTTCATCGAGGGGATGTTAATTAATGCGTTGACGCGCGACTTATTTGACAGATAGGCCTTCATTTTCTCGAAGCTCACGCCTTCATGCTCGATCGGCCCCCAATAGGGGTTCAACCAAACAACGATTGGCACCTCTGCCGGGAAGGCCTTGGCAAGAGAAGAGAACCCGGCCAACGTATCAAGCATGGCCTGCCCGCCCACGACGACCGTGTGCAATACGACCTGGTGCCCAAGGTCGAACAGCAATTCTGGCACACCATTGCTCAGGAGGTAATGGGATAGCGGTTGGTAGCAGCTCGCCCCGTTATCAACGATCACGTCGCTCTTTGACGAGGCGATCAACTCGACCATTGCGTCAAAATTCCGGGTGTTGATTTCGTCGCCCTCCAGCAGGGCGATCTTCTTCACGTTGAGCGATTCAAAACCCGCGAAGGTCTGGTTGACCGGATCGGTATCGATGCAGAGCGGCGCCTCGCCGCGATCTGCCATGAATTGTGCCATCATGGCCGAGGCGAAGGATTTGCCCACCCCGCCTTTGCCCTGGAGCATCATATGTACGCGGCTCATATAAGGTCCTCTTTTCTAGGATTAGGATCGTGAATGAAAACCCGACCCATCGTGTCAGGTCGGGGCATTGTTGGCGCAGGTAGGGCAGGGGGGGGCGCCAGCGCTGGCGCGCTCGCCGGCACAGGTGCCGACGAGCGCGAATTTCCATGAGAGGCGGTTCCCGCCTTTCGAGCTGATTTCACGGACGGCGCCTCGCCTTCCTCAAGCATCCTTCGGCAATAGATGGTGAAGGTCACATAGTTGACCGGGCAGTTCTGTTCTGTCCTCAGATGCTCCCAAATCGCGCGAGCCGTCTCTCCATCTTCCAAGGCTTCGCGCACCTCTCCTGAGATGGCACGAAACCACCGGCGCTTGCCGACACTGGTTTTATCATTGGCGGTTCTGGCGGCCTTCATTCGCTCCACCAGTCGCTTTTCGCGCGGTTCCATCGTTCAAAAACACCTCCTTTCTGGCGTCATCCATAGCGCAGGTCGGTTCGGTATGTCGAATATTTCCGCGAAAATTTGCAGGCCTATCGGTTGGATGCCTCATCACTAGCGTTCGAGGCATGCGGAAATATCGTGTTTATATCGGTCGAATTGCCCAAAATTCGGCTGACTTACCCGATGATATCGGATAAATGCCGTGAGAATTAAGGAGGAAGTGGCGGGCAAGATATGTGAGGTGTGTACACCGGCAAAGCCGGCGTCCCCCCCTCACTCCACCTTATTCGCAGCTACGCTGCTCAACGGTGATCTTGCCCTTCGGGAACACTGCTACCGCATTGGAAAACGCCATGGCTGAAACAGAAAAGGTTACCCGCAAGTCGAGCCCGATCATCGCTGTTCGGTGCTTGCCAGAGGAGAAGCGGGAGATTGAAGAGGCTGCCCGTTCGAGCGGATTGAGCGCATCTGCTTACTTGCGGCAGCTTGGACTTGAGCATGAGCCCAAGAGTGTTTTGGATCTCCATGCTGTTAAAGATTTGTCGTTGGCTCTTGCCAACATGGGGCGCCTTGGCGGGCTTCTGAAGCTCTGGCTTTCAGACGACGCCAAGCTGGTGGAGCTTGGCGTTCCCTATCGGCAAATGCAGCGCCATATTCGACGGGCTCTAACCGAGATCGAAGGTGGCCAGAGCGATCTACGCGCCATCATTCAGCGCGTGGTGAGGGGGCGGGCGTGATCCATTGTTCAGCCGCTAAACACTCTCGGCAAGCACATCGCGGCATGACGTTTGTTCAACCGCTAAACACTGGCGCGCGCAGATGATTGCCAAGCATGTGCCCATGCGGACAGCACGGCTGTCTGCCTTCTCCAAGCTGGTGGACTACATCTCAAACTCGCAAGGGCGCCAAGAGCGGGTTGGCGAGGTGACCATCACGAATTGCCATAGTGGCAATGTTGCCGACGCTTGCATGGAAGTGGAGGCCCTTCAGGCTTCCCAGATAAGGTCCAAGGGCGACAAGACCTATCATTTGATTGTCTCATTCCCCGTGGGTGAGAGCCCCGCGCCTGAGGTTCTAAAGGCAGTGGAAGCGGAGATATGTGCAGCTTTGGGGTTTTCTGACCACCAGAGAATAAGCGCGGTGCACCACGATACGGATAATCTGCATATCCACCTCGCCATCAACAAGGTGCATCCTGTCAGCGGGAACGTGCTCAGCCCCTATAATGACTACAAAACGCTGGCGAAGACTTGTGAGCGGTTGGAGGTGCAGTTCGGCTTGCAACTGGTCAACCATCAGCGATTGAGGCCAACCGGCGAGGGCCGGGCCAATGATATGGAGGCCATGGCTGGTGTTGAGAGCCTTATCTCTTGGGTCCGGCAAACCTGCGTCGAAGAAATGCGGGGAGCGCAAAGCTGGACCGAGATCCACACCATCCTTGGGCATCATGGCCTTGAGGTTCAATCCCGCGCCAATGGGCTTATCATCGTTTCCAAGGAAGATGGCACCTGTATCAAGGCAAGCTCAGCCTCTCGCGACCTCTCGAAAGCAGCGCTGGAAGGTCGCCTTGGCCAATTCCAGCGTGATCCCTCTGCGGTAACGGTCCCCAAGGCGGTCTACGCCCAAAGGCCGGTGCGGACCAAAATTGATACGAGTGCGCTATTCCAGCGTTATCGCGACGCAATGAACGCCAATCAGGGCGGTCGAAAAGAGGCAATGGATACCGCCAAGGTCAAGCGCGGGCACGCGCATGAGCAGATTACAAAAGCGGTTCGGGCGCAGCGCGATAAGATCAAGACCATCAAGTCACCGATCCTGCGCAAGCTGTCCTTTGCTGCGATCAACTTCGCACAAAGGAATGCCCGCGATGCGGTGCGCGTAGCTTATGAGTACGAGCGGAAGCGCATCGATGGCGCCTATCGTAAAACCGCCTGGCTCGACTGGCTGAAAGGTCAGGCGGAAACAGGTAACGCCGAGGCCTTGGCCGCTCTTCGTGGCAGGCGTGAGCGAGGACCAACGCAAAGGGAAGGGCTGAGTGGCATGGGGGCGGCTGCCTTTGTGGGTGCCCGCGTCGATGCCGTCACCCGATCTGGCACTATCATTTATGCCAATGACGGCGCCGCCGTCAGGGATGAGGGGAAGCTCCTCCATGTGAGCCGTGGAGCTGATGATAAGGCAATCCTCATGGCGTTGGAGATCGCGCGCCAGCGATTTGGTGACACCCTTAAAGTCGAGGGAAATTCACAGTTCCAAGGGCGTGTTGCTGCCTTGGCACAAGGGCTGGGCATTTCTGTAAACCTCACAAAATCAAAGGATGAAAATGAGCGAGGAAAAGACATTCGATCAGCTTCTGGCCGAAGCGGCGGCGGCAGTCAGTCAGACGCCAATGCCACGCGAGGGCCAGCAGGAGGAGATAGAGTTGACCGGGGAGCCTACGATGCATGGCGAACCGGAGATGGGCGAGGACGATCAAGCGGGCGGGGAGCTTGGACCCACCTTGCGGAGGTTGGACGAGAGCCGCCGCCCCAAGCCCGAAATCGTGTGCGCCACCTGTCCGAACTCAATGTGGCACGGTTCGAGCGACGAACTTCGATGCTACTGCCGCGTGATGTTCGTCATGACCTGGACCAGCGAGGAAGAGGGGCAGATCGTGATGTGCGACGGCCCGTTCATAACCTGAGTACCGATCAGAATCTGACTGCCGCGACTGATAAATACGTTGCGGAACGTGAGGCGAAGCGGCAAAGTGGTTTTTCAGTAGCGAAGCATCGCCCCTACAATGGTGAAGTAGGATCGGCGGAATACGCTGGCCGCCGAACCATTGATGGCGTGAATTTGCTTCTGCTTCGCCAGAAGGAAGAAATCATGGTGCTGCCCGTCAACGCCAAGACCGCCGCCAGAGTGGCGCGCTTGTCCATTGGAACAGAGATCGAGCTGGGTGAAGGCGGCAAGATCATCACGAAGGGGAGGGGCCGATGAAACCTCCCAAGCGCAACAACGCTGTTGGGCCACAAGTCCGAGCCAAAGCGCAGAGGCGTAGCCCTCTTGTCCCAGCGTTGGCCGTCACGTCGCTTGTCGCTGGCGCCAGTGTGGCCACGCAAATCTGCGCGCACGACTTCCGGTATCAATCAGTCCTGGGTGAGAGCTTTCATGGCCTTTATAAGCCATGGGCAATCTTCCAATGGTATTCCGCTTGGGGGAAAATCTACTCGGCGGAATTTACCAAGAGCCTCGGTTTCGGCGGGATGGTTTCCGCCCTCGGGCTTATCGCAAATGTGCTCTACCTAAATGTGAAAGCTAATAGCTCCCGCACCAACGAATACCTGCACGGTTCGGCACGCTGGGCTGACTGGAAGGACATTTCAGCAGCTAGCTTGGTTCATAACGATGGCGTGTATGTCGGAAGCTGGGTCGATCAAGACGCCAAGGTGCATTACCTGCGCCACAATGGGCCTGAGCATGTACTGACCTATGCCCCGACGCGATCCGGCAAGGGCGTCGGACTGGTAATCCCTACACTCCTGTCATGGGGCCACTCTCTTGTTGCGACGGACCTGAAGGGGGAACTCTGGTCCATTACGGCGGGATGGAGAAAGGCTCACGGCAACCAGTACGTGTTGCGCTTTGAGCCTGCCGCTCTTGAGGGCTGTGCGCGCTGGAATCCTTTGGACGAAATCCGCGTGGGCACAGAATACGAAGTGGCCGATGTGCAAAATCTGGCGACACTCATTGTCAATCCGGATGGCAAAGACCTTGACCATTGGGGCAAAACAGCACGTTCCTTGCTGGTAGGTTTGATCCTGCACACGCTTTACCGAGCCCTACAGGGAGGGCCCTCGGCAAACATGGCAGAGGTCGATCGACTTCTCACTGATCCATCGCGGCCAGTGAAGAAGCTTTGGAAGGAAATGATTGGCTTCAATCACTACCCTGATCGCGCCGAAGGCGAGCAAACGCACCCGATCATAGCCGCGAGCGGCAGGGATATGATGAACCGGCCTGATGAAGAGGCGGGCTCGGTCATCTCGACGGCCAGCAGCTATCTTGATCTCTATCGAGATCCTGTTGTGACGGCGAACACCAGTGTCTCGGATTTCTGCATCAATGACCTGATGAACCGAGACAAACCGGTCAGCCTCTACATCATTACCCAGCCAACGGATAAGGATCGCTTGCGGCCCTTGGTGCGGATCATGCTCGACATGATTGTCCGTAAGCTTGCTCCGAAGCAGACCTTCGAGAATGGCAGGGTGGTGGCCACCTACAAGCACCGGCTCCTCTTCATGATCGATGAGTTCCCGGCGCTGGGGAAGCTGCCCATCCTTCAAGAGAGCCTTGCTTTCGCGGCGGGCTATGGGCTGAAGTTTTACCTGATCTGTCAGGACATCAATCAGCTGCGCAGCCGGGAAACCGGCTATGGGCCGGATGAGCTGATCACGTCGAATTGCCACGTCCAAAACGCCTATCCGCCAAACCGATTGGAAACCGCGCAGCACCTTTCAAAGCTGACCGGGCAAACGACCGTGATCAATGAGCAGATCACGACCAGCGGGAAGCGGTTTGGGGGCATTCATGGCCAGGTGACGCGCACCCAGCAAGCAGTGCAACGGCCTCTCCTCACGGACGACGAATGTATCCGCATGCCTGGACCAAAGAAGGATGCCAACGGCGAGATCACCGAAGCCGGTGACATGCTGATCTACACTGCCGGCTTCCCAATGATCTATGGGCGCCAGCCCCTCTATTTCAAAGACCCGGTGTTTTCCGAAAGGTCCAAAATTCCACCACCCAAGGCAAGCGACGTTCTCTCAAAGCTTACGCCAGTGGCAGCGCCCCACCGCTCCAGCCCTAAGATCACCATTTCGATGGTCGGCGCCGCCGCCGATAGTGCGGAGGATGCGTGATGCCCTTCATCAACACCAGAGTCTTTGGTTTTTTTGGGCTGGCATCGCTGGCTATGCTGCCTGCCGTGGCACAGAGCGGCCTTACTCTCAATAGATCCGCAAGTGTGCCAGAGGGGTTCTATCGATCCCAAAATGGTGCCTTGGAACGCGGAGTCTTTGTCACCTTCTGCCCCCCCGAGCGCGAACCGTTCAAATCGGCCCTCGCGCGGCGCTATTTGGAGCCCGGCAAATGCGGCATTGGCTCCTATCCGATGCTCAAGCGCATCGAGGGCGTGGCCGGTGACCACTACAAGATCAATCATGGCGGCATCTGGATCAACGGGAACCTCATTCCCGACAGTGCTCCAGTTGCAAGGGATGCTCTTGGGCGTTCGATGCCAGCCTTAGCCGTTACGGGGATTATCCAGCGTGGGCAGATGCTTGTGATGGGCGTCAAGTCGCCCGAAAGTTTCGACAGTCGATATTTCGGCCTGATCCCGACCAACGGTTCCACCCGTGTCGTGCCCGTCCTCCTTTGGGAGAGCGCTCATGTCGGGTGAGATTTTGGTCATTGCCGAAAAGCCGGAGCTGGCGCGCGCCATTGCAGACGCTTTGGGGGGAGGGGCGCGCAAAGAAGGATACATTGATTGTGGCCGCTACGCGGTTGCGTGGCTGTTTGGGCACATGCTCGAACTGGTAACGCCGGATACGCCGTGGGTGATGGATGATTTGCCTATCAGCTTCGTGCCGTGGGAAAAGCGCCCTTCGCGAGACAAGATCAAGCAGCTCAAGATCATCAAATCGCTCATGCAGACGGCTTCAAGCATTATCCATGCTGGCGATCCGGATGAAGAGGGCCAGCTTCTGGTGGACGAAGTGCTTGAATGGGCTGGCACAAGGTTACCGGTTGAGCGGGTTCTGATCAATGACAACAACCCCAAGGTGATCCAGAGGGCCTTTGCGGGACTGCGGCCCAACAGCGATTTTGCAGGTATGAGCGCTGCTGCAGAAGCCCGTTCGGTGGGTGATCTTCTTTATGGCGTCAATATGACCCGAGCCTACACACTTGCAGCGCAGGTCAAAGGGTATGACGGCGTGCTTAGTGTCGGGCGTGTGCAGACGCCGATCCTCGGCCTGGTGGTGCGCCGTGATCGGGCTCATGCTTCGCACACGAAAGCCTATTATTACACCGTTGTTGGCGATTTTGAGGTGGCGGGTATTGCCTTTCAGGCACGCTATCAGCTGCGGGATGGCGATCCAGTAGACGATAAAAAGCGTCTGGCAGATCCTGCGTTTGCGCGGGCAATTGCGGATCAAGCCTCTGGAAAGGGGGCCCGCATTTCCAGTTGTGTCACCGCCGCTAAAACTGAGCCGGCGCCACTCCCTTACAATTTGCTGAAACTACAGATGGATGCGGCACGGAAGCATGGTCTGAAGCCGGATCAAGTGAAGGAGATCACGCAAACGCTCAGGGAAAAGCACCGGTTGATCACCTACAATCGTTCGGACTGCCAGTACCTTTCGGACGAGCAGCACGCCGATGCTCCGGGGGTTTTAGCCGCGATTTCCGCCACAATTCCAGCGACAGCGGCCTTGATCGAACGAGCCGACGCGGCAGTGAAGGGGCGTGCATTCGACAGCAGCAAGGTCACCGCACACCACGCGATCATCCCCACTGAAACCGTGGCGGATTTTGCCAGCCTGAGCGCCAATGAGCGCAAGATATACGCCATGATCGCCCAGGCCTACATCGCTCAATTTTACCCTCACCATGCCTACGACCAAACCAAGCTGGACGTGAGCGTTGAGGGGTTGACGTTTTCCACATCAGGAAAGGTGACGACCCGCGCGGGTTGGAAGAGCTTGTATCGCGCGGAGGATCTCCAAGAGGAAAATGATGAGGAGCAAACAGCGGCACAGGATCTTCGCGATCTAAAATCTGGTGGCGAGGGCCAATGCACACTTGCGCGGCACATTCAGAACGAGACTAAGCCTGCGCCGCTTTACACCATGGCCACCCTGCTAGCCGACCTCACCCGAGTTGCGCGCTACATACGCAATGAGCGGCTACGCGAACTTCTGGAATCCCGCGACAAAGATAAGAAAGGTGAGCACGGTGGCATTGGTACGCCTGCAACCCGAGATGTCATCATCGCTACTTTGTTTCAGCGCGGGTTTTTGACCGAGCGTGGCAAAAACATTGTCAGTACGCCCGCCGCGCGCAACTTCTATGATGCTCTGCCCGACCAAGCCAAATTCCCCGATATGACGGCACTCTGGCACGAGCAGCAGAAGGCGATCACCGAAGGTAGGAGTAGCGTCCGCCAATTTGTGGAAGGCATCGCCAAGTATGTTGCGGGCGAGATCGAAACGCTGAAATCCTCTGGCCTGCAATTTCAGGTTGAGCATATTCCCTGCCCTCAGTGCGCTCTACCACTGCGCAGGATCGCGGGCAAAAAGGGCGCGTTTTGGTCATGCAGCGGGCGTGACAAAGGATGCAGCTATACGGCTGACGACAAACGCGGCAAGCCGGTGCCCCGTGCGGCCCCAGAGCCAGTGTCAGAGCTGCATAAGTGCATGTCATGCGGCTCCGGCTTGAGGCGCAAGCCATCGAGCAAGAACAAGCTTCAGTTTTGGTGGGCTTGCAGCGGCTATCCGACATGCCGCCAGACCTACACCGATAAGGCCGGAAAGCCTGATTACAGCACCGGCAAAACCACCACCTCAACTCCTCCCCCCAAACCCTGAGAGGTAGTCCCATGACCTATCAAATCGTACCTGACCTTCACATGGCGCCGGGACAAGATCCGGGGCTGCGAGACATTGTGCTTGCGAAGCTGGAAAACGCGGAAATTCCGGGGCTTTCCGTCACGTTTCAACCTGACGAGGCTGGGTTGGCGGGCGCCTTTCTTGAAGACGCCCTGGGCGTAGATGACGCGCTGAATGCAGAAGATGGCTTTGGCGACTATGCCGTCACCGGAGGGCGTTGATTATGGCCGGCCCTA
Source organism: Novosphingobium terrae (assembly GCF_017163935.1). Taxonomy (NCBI): domain Bacteria; kingdom Pseudomonadati; phylum Pseudomonadota; class Alphaproteobacteria; order Sphingomonadales; family Sphingomonadaceae; genus Novosphingobium; species Novosphingobium terrae. The sequence goes on from NZ_JABVZR010000004.1 coordinate 10,720, forward strand.
AGAATGACCGAAAGCCATTTCATGTTGCAGTCGCAGAGCGACTTATCGACCAGTTGAAGCAGGGCACCGCCCCATGGCAAAAGCCGTGGGATGCCGATGGCGTCTCAGCGCTGCCGGTCAATCCAATCTCCGGGAAGCGGTATCGGGGCGTCAACGCGCTCAACCTGGCAGGGTATGACTACAACGATAATCGTTGGATGACCTACAAGCAGGCGGCGTCCATGGGGGCGCAGATCCGCAAAGGAGAGCGGGGGACTCCGGTTCAATATTGGCAATATGAAGAGCAGCGCGCTGTTCGAGACGCCAGCGGACAGCCCCTGAAGGATGGCGACGGCAACACGGTTACGCAGACGGTGCAGCTGGAGCGCCCTCGGGCATTTTATGCCGTTGTCTTCAATGCTGAGCAGATCGATGGACTGCCACCGGCAGCGCCTCGGCCCAAGCCGGATTGGGTGCCTGTGGAACGTGCGGAGAGCATTCTTGATAATTCCGGCGTTCGTATTTTAGAGCGTGCAGGTGACCGGGCATATTACCAGCCATCCAACGACACGATCACGCTGCCAGAGCGCGGGCAGTTTTCATCAGCAGATCGCTTTTATGCCACAGCATTGCACGAGCTGGCGCATGCGAGCGGCCACGCCTCCCGGTTAGCGCGTGATCTTTCCCACCCATTTGGCTCGACAGGATACGCCAAAGAGGAATTGCGTGCTGAAATCGCGAGCCTTCTGGTCGGTCAAGAATTGCGGATTGGGCACGACCCTGAGCAACACGCGGCCTATGTGAACTCTTGGATCGCAATCCTTGAGAATGACCCGCTAGAGATTGTGCGCGCCTGCGCGGACGCGGAGAAGATCCTCAGCCATGTGATGGGGCTGGAGCACAAACGCGTTCTTGCGTTGCCGGAAGCGGCGGATATTGCGTTCCAGGCGGAGGAGCAGGCCTTCGATGCTGCGGCCAACACGCCGATCGAGAGCTTGTTCGAGGATGATACCCTCACTTTCGAGCATTTTGCATCCTTCCAAGGAGCGGGAGAGACTTCCCTAGCCGCCGCCATGCAAGGGCATGGCCTGAAGAACCTTGGTGACGTTGTAGGGGCCGACCGAAACTACGAGGCGATGTTCAACACGGCAGTTGAGCGACTATCCCCTCTGTTCGGTCTTGCCCCCACCAGCACGGGGGATGGTCCTGACTGGCCTGCCTATCTTGAAAGGAAAGGTTTGGCGAGCGCGGCAGCGGAGCACGTTGAGGGCGCCATGGCGCAGATTAAGCTCGGCCAAAGGAGCAAAGACATGGCCCAAGCACCACGTAATTATCTGAACGTGCCCTATGCTGAGCGTCGCGAAGCAAAAGAGGCCGGTGCGGCGTGGGATGCCACTGCTAAAAGCTGGTATATCCCGCAAGGTGTTGAATCTGCGCCGCTAAGCCGGTGGATCAAAGAAGCCTCAGATGTGCGTGAGCAGATCCGGAGTGCGCCAGATGTGCCGGCGCCAAAGGAAGGGCAGGGGCAAGCAATTCAAACCGAGCAGAAGCCTGAAAGGGCAGAGCGCATCATTTTGGCGGTTCCGTTTGCTGACAAGGAGGCTGCTAAAGCCGCTGGCGCTCGATGGGACCGGAAAGATAAATGCTGGTACGTTCTGGCCGGGCAGGTTGATCCAAAATCTGTCGAAAAGTGGAAGATAGATCCGACACAAGTCCGGCAGGAACGAGCCTTGTCTCCTCAGGAGGAATTTGCCGAAGCGATGCGTCACCGTGGGCTAACGGTGCCTCCTGGGCACCCTATCATGGACGGATCTAAACAGCGTGTTCCCACCGTGGACGACAAAGGAAAGGAGCGTTCCGGCTTCTATTTTGCGTTCGGCAACGATGCGGTGCCGGGGGGCTATATCATGAATAACCGCACTCAGGAGGAAACGCGCTGGCGGGCTTCAGGCATTGCACTTAGCCCCGAGGAAAAAGCACAAGCCCTGGCTAAAATGGTGCAGGAGAGGGAAATCAGGGCGCAGCAGCAGCAGGAAACATTTGAGAACACTGCGCAGCGTCTTCAAAAGCAGCTTGAAAGATATTCGCCAATAGAAAAGCCAAGTGCGTATCACGTAAGCAAGGGTATTGGCATTACTAAGGGGGCATATACTGACAGTTCTGGAAATGCCATCATCCTACCGGCAATCGACACATCAGGTAAGCACTGGACCACTCAATACATTCAGCCAGGCGGTGAGAAGGTCTTTGCCAAGGACAGCGTGAAAGAGGGTCATTTCCATGTCGTCAATGGCGGAATTGGCCAGAAGGCTTTGGAAGCTCTGGATAAAGCGCCAGTCATAATTATCGGGGAAGGGTATGCTACGGCGACGAGCATATCTGAAGCGGTCGGCTACGCGACAGTTGCAGGCTTCGATTCTGGCAACTTGCCTGCTGTGGCAGAAGCATTGCGCGCACGTTACCCCGATAAGCCATTTCTGATTGCTGCGGATGACGACCAGCGGGTTTTTGAAAAGCATGGCCATAATCCCGGCGTGGATAAAGCATCTAAGGCGGCGGAAGTTTCTCGGGGCGCAATGATCGTTCCTGTTTTTGCCACCGGAGAGCAAGCCGGTGATAAGAAATCATTCACTGATTTCAATGATCTATCTGTGCGCAGTAGCTTAGGGCGCGAAGGTTTGGTCAGGCAATTGGATGTTGGAATTGCGAAGGCCACCCAATTACAATCCGCGTGGACCCTTGATCGACGCCAGACAAGAGATGAAGGGAATAGGCAAGCTGCAAGAAATGATGATGTAAAATTGGCAGCATCGTCAATAAGGCGGTGACTTATTGTTATATATGCGGGGATGTCTTTTGGGCAAACCCATAATTCTTTTTTAACACAATGGCGTCATTGAAATCCGAGCCTAGCTCGACGCTCGTTTGAGCTGATTTGTGACGTGATAGTTCAGATTGGGGAGGGCGTAAAACCCCTCCCTTTTTTGTGGGTAAACCTCATTTCCGCTATCGGAAATTCATCAAAATTTCGCTCAGTTTAGCCGCTAAACACATTAAAAACATGGTAAAACAGTTACTTAACATTTTGGTTCGATAAAAACTACTTTTTTCCTTGCTCACATTGTTGGCGACGGGTAAACCGAACTGACCGAACAAGTGTGAGGCAACAAATGATATTCTTGCTTTTGGCGGCGGCAGTTGCTGCGCCGGTGCCCGCTACAGAACCTGTCCCCGCAGGTGTGGGGGCCGAAGTTGTTCCGAGCCAGGTTCCGACCGCAGACATTACTGTCATGGCGCCGGAAGCTTCGATTGTCGAAAAGTGGACGGCAGACCGTGGTGAATACCTGAGTGCGGTCCTGGGTCGCTGGGCCAAGCGGGCTGATTGGAAGCTCGTCTATGAAAGCGATGCTGATTACCGCCTTTCAGCTGATGGCGTAATCGAAGGCGATTTCAAGGGCGCCGTCTCTCGGCTCATCGGTGCGTACTCGCAGAACAAGCCCCTCCTTCGCATCCATTTCTACAACGGAAACAGCGTTCTGCGCGTGTGGGTCGAAAGGAGTGAGCCGTGAAGCAGAGCATTTTGAACGGAAGCCTTGCCTCGCTGGTCGCCCTGTCGGTCGGCTTGGGCGGCTGTGCGGCGCAAAGGCATGCTGTCGCTGATATTTCGCATGCGAAGAAGACCGCTGAGGCGTTCGTGCAGGAAATGCCGGATGTGGACCCCAACAAGGGCAATCCTATCATCAGCCAAGACGACAATCTCTATTTTGGGCGTGTTCTTGTGCGCCATCATCGTGGCGATCCGCTGCCTGCCAAGTTCGACCGGTTCATGGTCAGCGAGCGCGGGGAAGTTGATATTCGCGGGTTTACGGCGCTGATCGAGAAGGCCACCGAAATCCCGATCGCTTTGAACCTCGCAAAGCCGCCCGTGACCACTGCTGCGCCTATGGCGCAACCCGGGCTCGGTATGCCCGTGACTACGATGGGCGCTGCGCGTGGCCTGACGATGCCCGTCCTTTGGGATGGCCCCCTTGCCGGGCTTCTCGATCAGGCCGCGGCGCGGTTTGGCGTTGATTGGGAATATCGCAATGGCGTGATCCAGATCGCTGATGAGCGCACTGAAACCTTCGTGATGCATGCGCTTCCGACCTCTTCCAGCCTCGATACACGTCTATCGACGCAATCTGGCGGATCAAACGGGGCGGGCAGCGCTGGCGGCGGTTCGACGGGCGCTAGCGGCGCAGGTGGCGGCAGCGGGGGCACCGACAATCAGGTTGCCGCCGCGAGCGCAATCCAATCGGGCCAGAAAGCGGCTGTTGACGTCTGGGCAGAGGTCAAGGCAGCCTTGACCGTGATCGTTGGTGATCGCGGTCGGTTTGCGGTCACGCCAGCAAATGGCACGATTACGGTCACCGGTTCGCCGGCAGTCATCCAGCAGGTTGCTGATTACGTCCATGCTCAGAATGCTATCCTTGAGCGGCAAGTGGCGGTTCGGGTTCGTGTTTACACCGTCAGTCTGACGGAAGGCGACGATACCGCTCTCCAGTTTAACCTTCAGCTCAAGACTGCCGCGCGCAATTTGGGGCTGAGCTGGGGGAGCCCCGGAACCGCGCCGACGAGCGCCACCGGTTCTTTCGCAGCGACGGTGCTGAGCAGCACCAGCCCTCTTTCTGGCTCGGAACTTTTGGCCAAGGCGCTTTCCAGCGTGTCCAATACGTCTCTGATTTCCGAGCTGAACATGACGGCGCTGAACAATCGACCTGTCAGCAAGCAGGACGTTCGCTCGCAGTCCTATGTGGCACAAACGGCGGTTACGAACGGACAATACACCAGCACCACCGAGCTTGTGCCTGGCACCCTTTCCACCGGGTTTGCCGTCACGCTGCTGCCGAGGATCATAAGCGAGAACAGGATTTTGATGGCCTACTCCATCAATCTCTCCAGCCTCGTAGCGCTCGACAAGCAGACCAACGGCCAGACGTTCGTTCAGCTCCCGACCATCGACGTTTCCGGTGGAATGCAGGAGGCAATGCTGAAGAGCGGTCAGGTGCTGATGCTGATGGGCTATACATCGGACGGCGCCGCTGATGCCCGTCAGGGTACTGGAACGCCGTCGAATTTCCTTCTCGGCGGGACTCGTAGCGCGAGCACAATCCGGAAGCGCATCGTTGTGACGATGGAGCCGGTTATCACTTCGGAGGGCGGGGAGTGAGTTCCTTTGTCCGCCTTCCTAACGGCAAGCAGGCGCTTGTCGGCCTCGATTGGGATACCAATTCGCAGGGGTATGGCTCGACCGAGGCTCGCATGCGCGCGAAGGGTGCCAAGGCGAGCGGCTTCATCCTTCGGGGTGGCGATAACGAGAACCTTGGCCTGGTCACGGATAACACCGTGCCTTCGGACGGGTGCATCTCGTTTGCCGCAGTAATGGCGGATGACCTTGGGGCCGACTGGTGCGGTGTTTTCCAGCTCGATGGGCAGTTTGTGTTTGTTGCCGTCGCGCATGGGTGTGTGCTGGCCGATGGTGACAGGATCTACCCGCATGAGGCTAGTGCAAAAGCGCGCCTTGAGCAGGAAAGCCGTATTTTCGATAAGGTGTACTGCCCCCTAAGCTGGGGGCGGGTGAATAGCCTCGACAGCGATGCTGCTTTCAAAGGAGCAGCATGGTCCACAGGCGCCCCGATTGTCGTTGTTCGGCAGGCGAAGAAGGTCAATCGGCAGCAAGTGTTGATCGGCGCCATTGCTCTTGCGGTCTTGTTTTCGGGTTACCAAGGCTGGCGGATCTATCAGGAGCGCAAGGAAGCTGAAGAGCTGGCGCGGCGGGCTCCCCCTCCGCCGCCTGTCGATCCTTGGGTGAACCGAGCGAGCACCATGCAGGCCGTTGATGCCTGTTTGGCTGCCCGAGAGGTGCTGAGTTCCACAAGCCATCAAGGATGGGATCTCAAGGCCCTGTCCTGCGAGTTCAACGGCACGGCGGCGAGAGTGGTCGGGACATTATCGCCTTACACGGCGAACGTGATTCAGCCAGTTTTGCCGCCTCAATTCGCCGCCAAGCTTGCGGCGGATGGCACCGTGATGGAGGCAACGGCGCAGCTGAAGCTGGCTGCCGTAAACCGTCGCGGTGAACGCCCCTCTGCCGCAGCAATCTTGGAAGCCAGGAACATCCTGCTTGGCCAGCCCAAGCCAGCGACTTGGCGCCAGAACGGGCGTGTTGCCACCTTCGATCTTTCAACCTCGGCTCCCGTCCAAATGATCGGTGCCAGTTTGCAAAACATTCCAACCATTTCGATCGGCAAGATCGAGCTGACAGGGGAAAATTGGCGTGTCCAAGGCGACATTTACAACTGAAGCTGCATTGCGAAAAGCCAAGCCTATGGCTTGGTTGGCTGGTGTCGCCATGCTGGCCGGCACTTGCGCATCAGCAGCACCCATCGGGCCTGCTACGCCTTCGACACCGACCGGTGTTGGGGCAGGGCCGATCGCTGGGCCGCAGGAGCAGCATGCTCCGGCAAGCACTGCCGAGCGACTGTATCGTCTCGACCAGTTGCGGGCGGACTTGGAAGAAGCGAAACTGCGAGCGCAGATCGCTAAGGCCAATCAGGAGGCCAAGGGGCAGGGGTCTACCGCTGCCGCCATGCCGCCAATTCCTGGCCTTGGTATGGGCGCCAGCCCTGCTCTGGGGCTCCTTCCTCCGCTTCCCACGACGAGCGCCCCAGCCCGTCCCAAGGGCGGGTTGGATACCCTTCCGGATGCTGCCCCCACCGTTGAGGTCATGGAGACCTATGGCGTTGGCAAAGACCGGCAGGCCATTGTCAACATCGGGGGCGCCAAGCGCATCGTTCATGTTGGCGATCTGGTCATGGGCGGAACGGTCGTTGCGATCGGCACTGCCAGCATCAGCGTTCGCGGCAGCCGAGGGCGGCTCACAACCTACAACTGATTGGCAGGCGCCCAGAGCGCCTGCCCATACCCCCAAAAATCAACTTTCTATCAACACGATGCTTTGGAGAGCAGCATGAAGAATATCAAGAATTTCGCCCTGGCCGCTTCGGTCCTTCTGGCTGGCGCCGCTGTGCCTGCCTACGCGCAGGACGTGGCACAGGCCAGCTCGACCGACAGCGCCACCGTACAGGCGGCGGCGCCGCAGAGCGCCGCCGTGCAGCGCCCCAAGCTCGCCCGTTGGGGCATCGGCGTGACTGGCGGTTCGCTCGGCGTCGGCCCGGAAGTCAGCTATGCTTTGAATCGCCACCTTGCAGTGCGCGGCAACGTCACCTTCCTGTCCATCTCCGCTGACTTTTCCGGCGAGCAGAACTACCGGGGCACCGCCAACCTCGGCTCTGGTGGGCTGATGCTGGACTATCATGTCGGTGGTGGCGGTTTCCGCCTCTCTGCAGGTGCCCGTATCGATGGCAACCGGGCCAAGCTGGTTGGCGCGCCGACCAGCACGATTGCCTTGAATGGCACCACCTACAGCCCGCAGCAGATCGGCACTCTTCACGCACGGGCTGATTTTGCCACTGTCGCGCCCACCGTTACCATCGGCTACGCTGGCACCCTCAAGCACGGCCTCAAGTTCGGCATCGAGGCGGGCGCAATGTTCAGCGGCAGCGCGCACATCAAGGATATCACTGCGAGCAATGGGGGCGTTGCTGCCGCCGATCTGGATGGTGAGCGCCAGCGCATTCAGGACCAGGTGAACGACTACAAGGTTTACCCGATCCTCCAGTTCTCGGTCGGCTACCGCTTCTAAGCACCGGCCCCGTCTGGCTTTCTACTCGCGGCCACTAAACCCCCACCAGCTTTGCTGGTGGGGTCCTCAAGGCAAATCGCATGCAAAATCATCGAGACTATGTAGATCTTGCCACGGATGAGTGGCCGGGAGGCAGCGCAACCGTTTCATTTTTGGCGGTTTATAGCAGTGGCCACGCCCTGATCGTCCACGATCAGGCGCACAACAGCGAGGTACGCAAGCTACTCAAGCTTGTCGAAACGCGGTGGGATTTGACCCTTGAGCGCGAATATGTGCAGCTTGAGGACATCGCCAATGCCCGCCGCGATGGCCTTGCTGGGCGCCGTGGTGATGCCGACAGAGGCATGCAAGCAAGCATTCTCGATTTGATCGAGGCCGCGCACAATCTGAAATCCTCGGACATTCATATCGGTGTGGATGAGAAGATCACAACCGTTTCTATGCGGGTCGATGGTCTGCTGAAGCCTCACACCACCTGGACGGCCGACTTTGGCTTGCGCCTCTTGGGCGCTTCCTACGCAATGGCCGACATTGCGAACAAATCCTATTCACCAGCCCGCTTCCTCTCTGCCCGGCTTGCGCCTCGACAAGGGCGTGATGACTGGAATTTTCCAGCGGGTCTGGAGGCTGTCCGCATGCAGTTCAACCCGAAAGCATTTGGGCAGAATTATGCGGTCTTGCGTCTGCTCGACACGATCCAGAACCACACGACGCTGGAGCAGCTGGGGTATGAAGAGGATCAGTTGCCCACGCTTCGCAATTTCGCGAGGCGTTACAAGGGGCTTTGCATTATCTCCGGCCCAACGGGATCGGGCAAGTCCACCTCGGTTTGCACGTTGCTCATGCGCCAGCGTGAGACGGAGGCTGCGGAGGGGCGTGCTAGATCCTGCTTCACCATTGAAGATCCGCCCGAGCGGCGGCTCCCTGGCGCACAGCAGCTTGTCGTACCCAACACGGACACCGACGAGGCCCGGCATGGTGCATTCGCGGATACGATCAAGGCCGCGCTTCGATCTGATCCTGAAATTCTGCTGATCGGGGAAATCCGCGACCAGATCACGGCATTGCTGACCTTGCAGGCCTCAATGACCGGTCACCAAGTCTACTCGACCCTGCATTGCTCCACTGCCCATGCCATCCCCATGCGTCTGATCGACCTTGGAGCTGACCCGACTATCATTCTGAGCGGAGACGAATTGCAGGTTGCAGTTGCACAAATTTTGGCGGCGAAACTCTGTCCCCATTGCAAGGTTCCTCTCAGGGATGACCATAACAACCCGGATCTGAAGCTATTGCTCAGGGCGATCCCGCAAGGCGGATTTGTCGCAGGGAAGGGGTGTTCCGAGTGCAGGAACACGGGCGTCAAGGGCAGAACAGTGCTTGCCGAAGTGATCCGTACCGATGCCGATTATCTGAGCGTGCTCAAAGACAAAGGGATCTTCGCTGCTCGCGAATTTACGCGGGCGCGGGGTGAACCCAGCATCGAGGACATTGCGATCCGCAAAGCGGCGCGCGGCGATATTAGCTGCAACGTGCTCCCTGAAATCATGGACCTTTCCACGCTCGCTAATCCGATTGTGGCCCTTGCAGAGGCTGGCTGATGCTTTCCGAAACAATCCGCAAATTCCGTTCCTCTCTGGCAGAAAAATCAGGAGGAGAATTGGAGGTTAAGCTTGCCAAGCTTTACCTCATCGCGTTTCCGGCAACTCGGTACAAAATCTACAGTATGATGGCGCGGCTGTTGGATGCGGATATTGATTCCCGCACGGCACTCGATTTCATTTATGATGTTGTGTCGAACGATGGCCGCAATCCGAACGAAATGGAATCCATCGCAGTTCGCCACTGGATTGCATCGCATCGCGAACATGGCCGCCTTTCGGAGGCGCTTCACGGGTGGGTTCCTACCAGTGAGGTTTTACTCCTCGAAGCAGGAGAGCGTTCGGGCAAGTTCCAGCAAGCTCTTACGGTCATGCTGCGGCTCAACGACAAGATGAGTTCGATACGAGGAACCATCATCGGCAAACTGGCCTACCCGTCTGGCACCTTGCTTATGCTGTGCGGCGTGATCTACTTTTTGTCGATCAAGTTCATGCCGCCCATGATCGCCATTAAGGGTGACAATGCGATGTGGATGGGTAGTGCCGCCCAGACCGTCGCATTTCTTACGTGGTCGGAGACTTGGATGGTCCCGACACTCGCTGGCTTCTTCGGCATCGTGGCGCTCATTTTCTTCACCTTGCCCAGATTCCGGGGTGGGTTGCGAGCGATGCTCGACCGGTTCCCGCCTTGGTCGGTCCATCGCTTCATCACTGGAACTGGATTCCTCACCGCTACATTGGTGCTGATGGAGTCCGGGCGAGGATTGGTAGATTCTCTCGCACTCACCCGGCCCAACGCATCTCCATATCTGGCGTCCAAGATCGACAAGATTGAGGCGGAAATGCGTGAAGGCGCTGATTTCGGCGGTGCGCTCCTGGCGAGCGGCGAGAATTTTCCCGATCGCGAGCTGATCAAAGAGATTCAGATCTACGAGCGGATCGGTCGCCTTGATGAGGGGCTTTTGGCTGTTGTTGAACGGTGGATGGAAAGTGCCACCGCGAAGGTGAACAGACAAATCACCCTCATGTCTAACTTAGTTCTCTTCTCAACTTTCGGGGTATTAGGTTTCGTATTTAACGGAATTTACGACATTATTTCTCAACTCAAGCAGGGATACTGATATGAGTATCATTCAAAATGATGTGGCGGCCTGTGGCAATTCGGTCAGCATCGGAGGCTCTGTCCTTGCCGGTCTCCTGAAGCGTCATCGACAGGCTCAGGAAAGCCGCCAGTTCGGTGCTTCTCTTATTGAAGCGCTGCTATTCCTTCTGATCGTGGCTATTATCGCCATCGGCATTTTCGCGCTGTTTTCTAACAGCTGGTCAAGCTCGAAGGTTCAGACCGAAACTGGTTATCTCCAGTCCATCGTGTCTGCCACCCAGCAATTTTACGCCACGAACCGCGATTACGGTAACGCCGATATCACCTCGGCCCTGATTACGACGAAGGCAGCGCCGGCGCCGACGATCGTCGGCAACACTCTGCGCAATAGCTGGGGTGGCACCATTACCGTGGTGGGCAATGGCGACACTTTCACTGTTGCGACCACCAATATTCCCGCCAAGGAGTGCATCCAGCTCTCGCAGATCTCCATCAATCCCATCTCCGTCTCAATCAACGGAGGCGGTCAGACGCTTCCTTTGACCGCTGCGGCGGCAGCGTCGGCATGCTCCAGCACTACCAACACCATCTCCTGGAACATCCGATAATGCAGATCCTCGGCATTCTAATCGCCCTTTTGGCGATCGGGATCGCCATCCCGTTTTCGGGAGGGGGGTATACCCCCTCCCGCATCGTCAGCTTTGATTATCAGGCTGAACTCAACGTGAGCCTGATCGAGGCATTTTCAAGAGCTGCTTGGGCAGCGGGTCGCACCATGGGGCAAGGGCCTATCGACCGGTCTAGCATGGCCCTTCCAAGCGGTTTTGCGGACGACCCCAATCGCCCGTTCCAAGCATGGTCTGACGGTAGCTACATTTACGTTTGGTCAGCTAGCAATGACCCCACATTGTTGAAGCCGAGTGCCCCATTCCCAGGGCTTCAGGCATCCGATGTTCAGGTTGGAATTGCTGGACCATCCTCGATTCAATGGCGCGACGGAAGCTCTGCGCCAAAGCCCGCCAACATTCCCGACAACTGCCTTGTCATAAGGATGCACTACTGATGCCGCTCCATACAATCAGCGCACACGAAGAAATCAGTGCTGTCGATCAGAGCAGGCAGGCGGGTTTCACCATGGTTGAAGCTGTCCTTTCGCTATCTCTGATGGCTGTCATGGCGGTAGGGATCGGTGAGGCGATTAATCGCAATAGCAACAACATTGGCTTGGCCAATGTTGCGTCGCAAATGTCAGAACTGCGCGCTGCGACTGATCGCTATGTGCAGGATAATTTCATGTCTCTTTCCTCGGCGGCAGCAGGAGGGCCAATCGAGATTCCCATCTCGACTTTAGCCAATGGAAATTATCTACCTCCCTCTTTCAATAGCACGAATCTGTACCAACAGACCTATCATGTTTATTTACGTGAGCGCTCATCAAGCGTTCTTGAAAGCATGGTTGCGCCCACAGGAGGCAGGGCGTTATCTATCACGGAAGGCGGAAACATCGCCCTTCTGCTGAAGGGCGTCGGTGGATATGTCCCCCAGGGCTCTGGCAACGCAGTAGGATCGCGCGGCGCTTGGAACCTCTCGCTGGCGTCCATAGTGCCCGGTTCTTCGCCTCGGCCATCTGGTGCGGCGGTTGCGTACCAGATCCATTATAGCGTCTACGGCCCTACTGGTGCGCTAATAAGGTACGCCACGGGCAATCCGTTGGACAACCAAATGGCTGCAACGCTCAATATGAACGGCAATGCCATTAGCAATACCGGGACGATCACGGGCAGCCAGTTTGTCAGTAACGGCAGTGCGAACGGCCCATCTGTTATTGCAAATACCCCAAACATTGGTTCGACCGGTGGCATTCAGCTCCAGGGTAACCCATCAACAGGCGTGGCTTACTTCCAAGTCACTGATAAAGATGCACATGCCCAATGGGGGTATGCTGCAATCACCCCGGATGGTCTTTGGAACTGGTCTGGAACAATCAACGCTGCAAACTTGCTTATCAACGGGCAGCCGATTGGCGGAATACCAGCTGGCGTGATTGTGGCGTTCTCGGGCGCCTGCCCGTCAGGTTGGAGCGAGTACGGTGGCGCGCGAGATAGGGTGATCGTTGGAGCTGGTGGAAGCTACTCGACGGGACAGACCGGGGGCTCGGATAGCGTTGCACTCAGTGTCAACCAGATGCCGTCCCATAGTCACGGTGAATTCTCAAATCAGGCCTCTAATTCAAACATATCTTCAGCTTCACAAGCGCCGGCGGTTGGTACTAATGCGGCAGGTGATAAATATTTTAACTATAGTATTACAGGTGCTGGGAATGCCGCTTCCACCGGAAATTGGATCGGGCAAACGCAATATGTTGGAGGCGGTCAGCCCTTTGATAATCGCCAGCAATTCGTTGCCCTAAATTATTGTCAGAAGAACTAATGTTTACGATTACCCCTCACATTGTTGCCGGTGCACTTGCGGCATCCGCTGCAACGCCAGTTGTCGCTTATCTGGGGCTCAAGGTGGCGAAAGCCACTGATACGGCTCTTTCCGGGATGAGGCCGATCAGCTCTCCAACCTCGATCGGCCTGGGCGCCACAATTGCAGCGGCGGCTGTCTTTGTGGCGCCAACCTTCTCCGTTGCCACCGTGATCTTGGCGGCTGTCTTAGGTGCCATTGTGGCTGCTGATTTCGCCAACATGATTATCCCAGATATTCTTGTGACCGGACTAGCGATTATTGGCCTCGCGAGCAGGCCGTATGCACCTTTTGTCGCATGGCACACTCTGGCTTGGGCAGGTGTTGGAATTTTCATATTGGGACAAGCCTTCGCCGCGTTCATGCGGTGGCGCCTTAATCAAGTGGCATTTGGTGGCGGGGACGTAAAGCTGATGGCGGCGCTTGCCGCGAACATTCCATCTGCTCACCTAGGCCTTGTGTTTCTCCTTGGGTGCGGGCTTGCGATATTCGGTCACTGCGTGCGACCAGTACGCCACATGCCCTTTGGGCCCTACCTCGCGACAGGCTTCCTACTGGCTTGCCAAATGACGCACTGCTTTTTTGATCCGACCTTGATCTAGGTTGCTACTCAGGTGCACCGCTGCGACGCAGTCGCTCAACCAATCGCAGATCCGGCCATTACTGATTGACCTAGTAACCGTATGCGCTTATATAAGCGTCATTGGTTACGGGATTGATATGTAGCTGGTATTAAGCGATCAAGTTGTATCAGGCGTGCATTAATAGTTGTCAGCATTATAGGTAGATGTACTACATCATTCCTTATTGACATGGCGACGAGCTAAAGCAATGGGATTTCAAGGGGTTCTTGGGGGAAAACAGGTGGACGAGGTTGTAAATGAATATTGGGTTGGTTCATGATTTCAGTGCAATCATCAGCAAGGTAATCTCTCGATTTTCTTTGCTGTTTGCGCCAATCGGCTTAATGATTGTTATAATATCTAATTTTGTGCCTGAAAAGTTTGGTGATCGTGATGTTCGGGCGTTTGTGAATTTCGACGTCAAGATTGCATATGCCGTTCTGGCTTTAGCGCTCTCTGACTATATCGGTCAGCATTATGCTCTCAGATACGCTAAATCCCTCAAGCTTATGGTGTATGGACATTTTCTGTTCCAGGCTACCGGTTTGGGGTTGGGCGGGACGATGTTAGCCGTTTTGTAATTTGGTCAATCGAGACTTCGGGTCGCAATACACTTTTCCTATCACAATATGGTCATAGCCAATTGTGGTAATATGAGTTTGGAAGTTTGACCGGATAGCTAAGGTCAACAAGAGCATAGAAAATTCGCGATGGGCCATCACGATATGGCCAGCGATTACTATGTTGCTGCCCACACTCTTCACTACGCATTGCGTGACGGGCCCTCAGCACTGTCTTAAGCGATGACTGACACGCCTTAGCAAGCGCACGCGCTCTAACGTCGGCGCCGGTCGCCCCCAAGGTCGCAGCTCTGGCGCGTATGCGTTTCTTGTAGTGGGGGGGCGGGCTGGCGCCGGTCATAGTGGCCCGCATAATTCAGAATCAAGAGTGTCGTCGGTACTATCGGCGGTATCCAATATCGGTGCCGTGCCTGCCGGCAGGGAGCCAAACAGCGTTTCTAAAATCTCATCCATCGTGTCGATCCGGCGAAATAGCTTGCTGGGCACTTTGCTGTGGTTTGTGCGTAGCGGGCGATCGCCGGTTTCGCGTCGCCCGCTACGTTTGGGGCTCGCGAAACTTGACAGTTCAGGCAGAGGCGTCCCTGGCGCTCCACCAAACCACCAAAACGGGCCAAGATCGAGATCCAGTGTCACGCTGATCCATATTACGCATCCGCTCGGCTTTTCGACGAGCGCGCGGGCGACCGAGACTGGTGACGGTTTGCCGCGAATCCCCGTTTTGAACTGGATATGGCGCACAATCTGTCCCCGGCCCATAACCAGATCATAGCCATGAGCGTCGAACTCGGATCGCAAGATTTCCACATCCGTGATGCCACGCCGCCAAAGCGTTCTGAGGGCTTCGCCGACGAAAACGTGTTCGACAATGCGTTCCCGCAGCGTCGAATGATGCGAGTGCATGTCGATATTTACCATTGCTGAATTGGTCCTTTACGCCGGGGATCTACGCCTCCCTATCTGTCATGCGTTGCCATATCTACCTACTGCGTGGCAGACACAACGCGTTTGCTGAAGGCATAGGATGGAAGGCACGCCCTCTAATTGATCTTTCATGGCCTCGTGCGCGACGCGACGTGGTGCATTGCCGGCCCTAACCCGGGTTGCACGACCAATCGGCAGCGCCGGCTATGCTTCGTAATTTTTGCCGCTATAGGGGCCAAGGGCGAGGACGGTTCTCATAGCCGTGTGGGCCGTCAAACTGCTCGCCCAAAGGAGGTGATGCAGAATGACCAATTACGAAGTGGCACAACTCATGATCGCCGGGCTTGGCTTGGTGGTCGCGATTGTGAAGCTGGGGCAGCGTAACCGCTGATCTAGCGGGGGTGGGGGCCTAGCCGGGCCTCTGCCCCTTTTAGGTTTGAACCCGCCGGGTAGCCGCCCGGCGGGTTCGAGGTGAGCAGAATGACTGCTTACGAGGCGCTATCTATATAGCACAATTTTTTGTTCCTCCAAGAGGCAGAACGCACGGCGCTCGATCTAAACGGCAAAATCACGGCCTGCTGATCGGAAGTTTGGGCAACGATCCGCCGCCTGGCCAAATTCTGCCCCCCATCAATCCAGCCTTGATGCCTTGATGTGCTGGGGAAATTTATCATTTTCCATAGCCCACATCAGGTATTCAACGCGCAAATCTATCAAAGCGCGATATTGCGCATCCACCGCCGTTAGGAAGCGCGCTATGTCCGCAACCGTCGTTTTTGCCGGAGGAATGACGTTCAGCGCGCGCTTACCCTTGTTACCAATCGATACCTCCAACGCGCCGCGCACCTCGCGCACGATAATGCCATCCTCGGCAACCCATGCGTCATGCACAAAGCGGTTTCGCTTCTCCGATAATGGTCCAAGAAGCTCACTTAATGCAGCATCTAGCTTATTAAACCACTCTCCATCGCCGCGCTTTATATATGCTGCTTTGCGGAGAATACTAATTTGGGTCCGAAACGGCGTCTCACTCATTACAGCGGTAGCGATGTCTCTGTCCGGTTCGCTTATCATGACGACAGAATGAAGAAGCTCGCGAACTTTAGTTTCGACCATGCCCCAGACAATGACTACAAAGCCGAGATGACGGGCCAGATTTTCCATATCTGTCGCATCAAGAATTTCGTCGCCGCTGTTGTCCACCGGAATTTTTGTCACTTAATCAGCCTTTGATTCGAGGCTATTAACCTCATCCCACTCTAATTTTAGCTGCTAAAAGCCCGAGTTCGCAATTCTCAAAAGCGATCCAGAACGATATGCCCTTTAGCAGAGAGGTTTTACGGAGGCCGGACTCTGAACGATCACCTTTGCGGTTGGCTGCAGCGTTCCGGGCCCAATTCGATTGCCAGACAATCGCATAATAGAAATTATGTTAATTATACAATGACTTATGGTCTATTTTGCTATCGGGATTTCTCTGAAATTGGTGGTCCATGCTGGGCTCTTCTGGCCGCGCTTGGTGTCAAAGCTACGTGCTCCGAAACCTTGGGAGGCGAGTTTGATCGTCCCCCGGCCAAAGCGGCTGTTGAGCCCGTCCATGGCCTGCAACAACTCCGGCGCGCGCGGATCGGCCGCAGAGAAAAAGTCTCCCTGCCCCTTCCCTTCCGGCACAAGCTCCTCGAGCAGCACCCCGCATTTGGTGTAGACGCCACCGGGCTGATACATGGCTTCCATCATCTTGCCAGCGAGGGCACAAATCACTCTCGGGTCGTTGCTGGGCGGAGAAAGCCGCTCCTGTCGGCTCGCAGACGGTGGATTGCTCTTATAGCGCGAGCCATGCGCGAAGGCGATCAGCCGAGAGGCGCTCAGGCCTTGGGCGCGGATCTTTTCGGCGGCGCGCGCGGCGCGCTGTACCATTGCCTCGCGTAACTCGCCCGGATTGGTGACAGGTGCGCCAAATTGCCGGGTTACAGCAGTCGCCTTCCGTGTGTCGGGTATCGGCTTGAAATCGTCGCATTCGATCCCGTTCAGTTCACGAACCAGGCGTTCAAGTACGACCGTGCCGACATTGCGGGCAACGGCAGGTTCCAGCTCAACGAGTTCCGCGGTGGTTCTCACGCCGAGAGGCTTCAGCCGCTCGACCATCGCAGGGCCGATGCCCCAAACCTCCTTGACCGGCCAAGCGGCAAACAGTCGGGAGCGAAGCTCTGCATCATGGAGGTCGATGACACCGCCCCAGACCTTTTCGGTCGCCTTGGCCAGGGCATTTGCGACTTTCGAGAGTGCGCGGGTCGGCCCTAAACCGATCCGTGTCGGAAGACCGGTGATGCGGGCGATCGCATCGCGCAGTTTAAATGCTGCCGCTACATCACCCAGGCCGTTGGGGAGTACGGGCGCTCTATAGAAGCTCTCATCAATGGAGTAGATCTCCACCACATCGCTATGGTCCGCGATGACCGCGTTGAATCTGCGATTCATATCCGCATAAAGTTCATAGTTCGAGGAGCGCACAACGATGCCGTGTTGCTCGATGATCTCACGGATTTTGAAGACCGGATCGCCCATCTTGATATGGAGCGCCTTGGCCTCCTCGCTGCGCGCCACGGCGCAGCCGTCATTGTTGGAGGTGACGATCACCGGCACGCGCCGGAGGCTCGGGTCGAACACCCGCTCGGCGCTAACATAGAAATTGCAGCAATCGACAAGAGCCCATGCCATCGCCAGCCCCTATCGCTGATAGTTTCTGACGCCTGCGCGCACGACGCCCCAAACTTCGGCGCTGTCGTCGGCTACCTGCTCAGGATAGTTCTGGCGGCTGTTACGAGCCACCAGATAAGGCAGCCCATCTCTCCTGACGAGCTGGCGGCAGACGAATCCACCCGCAACCACCGCGATCACAATGTCGCCGGCTCGTGGCGTCTTATCTCGATCGACTACGACCACATCGCGATCCGAGATGCCGGCATCGATCATGCTGCTGCCATCTATCCGAAATACGAAGCTGCCCGCACGGTTGAGCTGTAGCAGCTCAGCCAGATTGATGGCATCTTCCTCCCAGTCCTGGGCGGGGCTTGGAAAGCCAGCACCTGCCACGCTGATCGCACTGAGCTGCAAGCCCGGCGCCAGTTCAGCGAGCGGGACTGGCTGCGCGACCGGCAGCTGCATAATATGATTCCCTTGCTCGATCCGCCCATCAATACGCCAATCCGAACAAATAGGGAACAGAGATTTTCGGGCTATGCCCCGATTTATCTCAAAAGGGCGCTCTGGGCGCTAGTCGTCAACGGCACGATCGCGGATCGCCTGGGCAATTTCCCGGACAATCTCGGCTTGATCGCCGGACTGCGCAGCGGCAAAGGATTCCGCAATAAACGCGGATCGCTCGAATCCGTCATCCCCGCGCTCATGTTCGCGTATCATTTGAGCTAGGTAAGTCAGGCGCCCGACAATCACGGGGGATTGCCCGGCGGTAAAGGCCTCCACAATCCTTGCCGATTGCTCGAACCCATCCACATTAGAAGCCATTGGCCCTGCTCCCTTGCCTTTTCAGAGTGTGGCCAGCCTATTCAGAATGAACAGCGCCATTGGAACACCTAACACCACAGCGGCGACCAGATACCTGACTGCTGGCCAGTTTGTTGCCGCCCAGAGCATCCCAAATGCGATCAGACAGAATACGGGAAAGCCAATCAGGAGGCCTGACAGGGCGCCCCAACCGTTTATCGCAATCCAAGTGCCGAGAAGCGGAATGGCCACCAGCGTTATTGCGAAGGTGACATTAAAGACACCTTCAAAGAACGGAACATCGCCCGCCCAAAATGTCTCCCGTGTCTTGCCTATGTTTTCCATGGCTTACCCCACCAATCGCCTAGCTGATCACTATGCCATCTGACATGGGCATTCTCAATAGTTGGTCAAGGCCGCCCACTCAGGGGCGGCCTTGACCTCTAGGGATCGTTCGCTGCCGAGCCGCAGACATAATCCCGAAGACTTTCAAGCATATCCTCAATATGAGCACCATCGCCGGGTGCGGTTGAAAATCTCAACCGCACCCGGCTGACTTCATTCTGCGCCAAGGTCGAAAAATAATTCAGAAGTTCCTTGGCGCGGCACTGGTTGGTCCGGGTCATCTCCAGGATATCCGCTTCAAAGCGCGCTTCGTGATAGGCTGCTGCATTGAAGTAAATCTGACCGTCAACGCCTATCGTGCAAAATCGCATTGATGAGACGCTTGATGTTCGCCAGTCATCGAGGCGATCGTTCACGCTTTCGAGCCTTCAACCTTGCCGGTGCGTCGCTTGCGGGTTTCCTTCGGCGCTCCGGGCTTAGTATCACGAGGCTTGCGCCCCAGGCCAATTTCCTTGGCGAGCGAACGGCGCTTTTCGGCGTAGGACGGTGCTACCATTGGATAATCGGCGGGCAGATTCCAACGCTCCCGATAGGCTTCCGGGGTCAGATTGTAACGCGTAGCCAAGTGCCGCTTGAGCATCTTCAGCTTTTTCCCGTCTTCGAGGCAGACGATATAATCCTGTTTGACCGACGAGCGCACGCTCACCGCTGGCGTTGGAGCGACTGACTCATCAGGCGTCGACTGCCCCAGCCCTACGAGAGCGCCGTATACCGATGCGATGAGCTCTGGCATATCGGCAACAGGAACGCTGTTGTGGCTCACATGTGCCGCAATAATGTCGCTGGTTAGAGTGATGAGGGTTTCTTTCTGAAGGGTGCCGTCTGTCATTTCTTATCTCTATGCAGTTAAACCAATGCCCAAGCCGTAAATGAATGCTAACATGAAAATATTCAAGTGGGGATCGCTTTATATCGATGTTCTGAGCCTATAGCGCTGCATCTGACGAAATCCTTGATCGTATAAATCGTGATCATTTGGCACCAAAACTGTGTGCAAGTAGGTCGCACCAGCGTTCAGGCACGCTTTCTGAGAGGCAATGTTATCGGGATGGATGGTGATCCACAATTCGGCAAGGGAATGCCTGCGCGCAAGCCTAGCGACTTGCCTTATGGCTTGCGTTGCATACCCTCTCCTTCGATACTCAACATGGATGTCATAACCTATATGGCCAATGTAACGAACTGAAGTGGCGTCAGCGATTCGTAGCCTGATTGCACCAACGTTTACGCCCCCGGCCAAAATATCATAGTGTTCTGTCGGAAAGTACATTTTGACCGGGTCGCGCTGAACTGTCTTGTTCATTAGCAATTCTATACACATTTGGCGCTCCGAATCACTTAACTGGAATGTTGGATTCCATATTGCATCTGATTCGCCATATATTGAAGAAATCCGTGATCCAAGCTTGAGAAATGTTAAATGGACAGGCTGTGGCTAAATTGAAGCCCGGAGCGCGGGCCTCAATAACGGGGCCGACGCTGGAGCAGATGACGGTATAGGTGTAGATGTCCAGCCTGCTGCGCAAGCCCGCACAGGTATGCAATCAGCTTGATCATAGTAATATGATTTCTTGTTTTTAACTGCCTGAAGAGATCTTATAATGTCACTTATTATAGTCGCAAGTTCGAGTGGTCAGCATGCTGCCGTGGTATATGAAGCTGCTATCCTTGCAGGAATGGCTGTGGAAGGTCTTGCGACCATTGAACATGATGCACCATCCGCAATTCTTGATTGTAAATTTTTGGGGGATGTAGATGAAGTTATTTCTTCAGCATCTCACCGAAGGGCACAATTTGTAATTGCGTGTGGCTCTAATATGGTGCGCCGTCATTGGTGTGAACGCATTCTAGCGCTTGGAGTGGAACTCGGCACTGTTTGTCATCCTGCCGCAATCATTTCTCCCAGCGCAGCTATAGCTCCGGGGTCAACATTGCTGGCCGGGGCTATAGTCGGTCCCCGTGCGTCCGTAGGCTACGGGGTCATAGTGAATCATGCATCGACCGTGGACCATGATTGCCGGATAGGTGACTACGTCAACATCAGTCCTGGTGCCCGCCTCGCAGGTTGTGTTCAATTAGAAAATGGCGTCTTCGTGGGGATGAATGCCTCAATTATTCAAAGCATTCGACTCGGTGAAAATGCAATAGTAGGAGCAGGAGCAGTCGTCACGCGCGACGTTGCTCCAGAGGCTACAGTTGTAGGTGTACCTGCCCACCCCATCTCATCGCGAAAAAACGCGGATTAGGCTTAATCCAGTTTTCAGAGATCCTCATAGGCTGCAATCTCGTGGTCTGCATCATGACCGCCCATTAAGGCTTTAGGCGACTGCCCGTCTACTAGTGCGACAATGGTGTAGCAAATCGCTCCCAGGGCGAACACAGTGCGGAGTGATAGGGCGTCAGAAAGCATGCCCCATAGTAAGCTTCCCGAAGCCATACACCCAAACGTAGCAGCCATATAAATGGCGATTCCCCGCCCCCGCAAATGTGGCGGCATTGTCAAAATCAGCCGCGAATTTAGGTTGACCATCTGTATGAGCATCGTAGCTCCAGCAATCGCTAGTGCCGCACATAATGTTATCAGGTTGCTGCCGATCGCAAGGAGGCTCAAGGCCAGCGCGCCACCGAGGGCGCCAGCCCTGAGCAGTTTCCGATCATCGGTCATAACGCGCTGCGCTAGCGAATACGCGATACCGCCAATGACTGAACCAGCTCCGATGGAAGAAAGAAGCAGACTATAAACCTTTGAATCGCCCGCAAGCAAATCGCGGGCGATCAAGGGCGTGAGACTCAAATAGCATGCTGCGCACGCGTAGAGGACCATACCACGGGCAACCAACCGCTGTATTGGCCGCGATTTCCAGACGTAACGAATGCCGATCCGCTGCTCCGTCCACATCGAAACCTGCCGATCCAATCGGGGTGCAGAGTTTGTGGGAGAGATGAGCAATAGCGCAGCTACGACCAATACGTAAGCGAACGCGTTACAGGCATATGTCGCCGAAGGGCCGCCGTAAAGTAGCAACAAGCCTGCCGCACCGGGGCCAATGATTCGAGCAATATTGAAGCTGATGCTGCTGATCGCGATGGCAGACGGTATGTTGCGGGGCTGAACGAGCGATGGGACGATAGCTTCGAATGCGGGGCCAGCCAAGGCCGCTGCGGCACCTGATAGAAGCGTGAGTGTAAAAATAGCAGCAAAGCTCAATTGATTGACCGCACCCAGTACGGCGAGCGCTGCGCCGACTAAAATAAGTACCAGTTGGCACCAGATCAGAAGTCTCCTGCGATCGGAGCGGTCTGCCAAAACCCCAGCGGGTAGGGCGAGAAGCAGGGTGGGGCCTGATACGGCAGCCTGGACTACGGTCACTGCAGAATTATGATATCCAGCATTGGCCAAAATCCAAGCCGAGGTGGCCTCACGCATCCAAACACCAACGTAGCTAATGAGTAGAGCGCCCGCCAGCAATGCAAAGCTGGTGTCCTGCAATGCCCTAAGCGGACCTGAACTTGTAAGGAATTTTCTCAACTCCAGATCCTCATCACCAGTTTCATTGAGAGAAAAATTTCAATGTTTCTCAACACATAAATGTACAAGCCCGACTTGCATCATAGGTATAGAAATTGGGGTCACTTGCCATAGTCAAGTACGATTCTAAAATCATTTTCAAGACATACATGATGCATTGCACTTTGCATTATATCTATTGGCAAAGGAGATGCGATAAGGATACCGCATCCTGTATTTCTCTCCATGAAAGATTTTAGATTTTCTTCAACGACCCCACCAGCGCTACGTGCGGCATGTCTTATGGAAATGTCATTGGATCTAATCGCAATTCCGCAGTGAAAAACATCCAGTTCATACCTGTTCGATCCGAAGGCGATGAAGTCACCCGTTCGGATAGCATCCATCCATGCAGCACCAATATCGTAAGGATGATAATCTATAGAGATATGCCTTGGCGGGATCGCCGGTAATACCGATAGGCATTTCTCGACAGGTAATTGTTGAACTGAAAAGTGGCTAGTGCTGAAGACGCCTTGCTCTACGCCATTTCCGATCCAGTCGAATGTATAGTGATTTCGGTTAAGCCATGATATTGGTCCACTGTAACGCAGCAAAGTGAGAGATGTTATAAATTCTTCCAGTGTGTCGGAACGAGAAGCTGCATAAACGAAATCACAATACGTGACGCAATCGAACCGATCTACCGATATGCTCAGTGCCTCATCTCCCGCAACGCGGTCTGAAAGGGTGTTGGCTTCATACCTCGATCCCAACAAAACATTGGACCAGTAATCAATCCTGTCCGCGACACACCGCTCGGCTCGCAATGATTCAAACCCATTTAAAAGCAAGGATCTGACCGTTTCGCGATCGGGCGTGTAGAGAACAGTTTCACCGCTCATCTTGGTCTCTGCCTACGCTTATCAATCGATGTAGATTGGTCGTCGCCAAGGATCTCGAAAAGCGGCGGGTGTCGTCGATCATTTGAATATTGCGAATGTCCATTGAGAAACACTCCAACATTGATCCGCCACGATTTGGCCGCCTACCTTGAATAGGCAGCGATAACCTTATGAAAAGCAGCGATGTATTGATCCATATGTTCTAGGTTGTAGACTGGGTGCACAGGAAATGCGATTGTACACTGTCCTAAATCACGGGCAGTCGGACAAAGAACCTGCTCATAATTGATGTTGCGTGCGGCAGGATCATTGAAAGGATAGTTCAATTTTCCGAATCCATTCCGCTTTTGAAACGCGTCTTGCAGATAGATCTCCGGCCATGGCACCGACTGCGCAGGCACGCCTTCAGCTGCAATAGCGCTCACCACTTGTTGGATCGTGACGTTCAACGCTCTGATATTAACAGTAAATGGTGCCCACCAATAGGCATTGGTTCTCTGGTCTGTATCAGTAGGCGTGGATGTTATGACTGGGTGGGTGTTAAGGTGGGCGGCCAAGTACCTACCATTACGCTGCCTGTTTTTAAGGTTCCAGTTTTCAAAGCGCTCAAGTTCGACAAGACCAATGGCCGATTGGATTTCAGTCATTCTATAATTAAACCCAATCCTCGGATGGACATATGTCAAACGAGCTTCTCGTTCGAGGATCGCAAATCGCTCTTCCGCCTCGTATCCATGGTCCCGGAAGGAGCGGGCCAACCACGTGGCATCTCTCTCCTTCATAACCACAGCACCACCTTCACCTCCTGTCGTGAAATGTTTGCTTTGACAGAAGCTAAAGCAACCGGCATCACCAACTGCACCAGCTTTGATTCCGTTGAAACTCCCTCCGATCGCCTGGGCACAGTCTTCAATGACCATAAGACCATGGCTTTCCGCGATATCAAGGATAGGGGCCATATCAGTCATAACGCCGAACACATGCACTACGATTATTGCACGCGTTTTTTCGGTAATTTTCTCTGGTACGCGCAGGGGATCTAGCGTGTGGGTTCGATCAACGTCACAAAAGACAGGCAGCGCACCAGCTTGTAAGACTGCAAAAGCCGTTGCGATAAATGTGTATGATGGACATATTACCTCGTCACCGGGGCCAATGCCGAGCGCAGCCAAAGCGGTATGAAGTGCAGACGTCCCATTTGTGGTCGAGATTGCGTAGGGCGTTCCGCAGAAGCTAGCAAACGCCTTCTCGAACCGCCGGCCGAGCGGCCCGGTCCAGTAATTGACCTTGCCCGTCTGCAGCGGTTCCAAGACACGCTCAAACACCGCCTCATCGAAGGAAGGCCACATCGGAAAGCGTTCGCTGACGATAGGCGCGCCACCATCAATAGCTAGCGTCATTTTTATATCCTTTCTGCGAGGCGAGCGCCAAGCCATTGCGAGGTGGCCAGGATCGTAAGAGCGGGGTTGGCTGCGCCAAGTCGAGGAAATGCCCCTGGGCCCGCGACGTACACTTGAGGCAGTTCCCGGACTTCAAGATCGGGAGACACCGGCACCGCACCTGTGTCTCCGATCGGATGCGTGCAGGCTTCGTGTTCAAAACCGCCATAGGGAAGTTCGAACCGGGAGAGGACGTTTGGGTGCTGGCTCGCGGTGATCGCCGCCCAAGCTGCGTCACGATCAAGTAGCCGCTTATCTTCTACGCTTGGCATATTGGCGACCCTTATCGCCGCTGCCTCTGAAATTGGCGCTAACTCGGTAACAGTCGCCCCAGCCAGCGTTTCCGCCCATTGAACGACCCTAGAATGAACCTGAACAAGACGGGCTGTATCGTGTGCCGTCACCTGGCCACTAATATGGGTTTTCGTCCTCTGAGCGGTATCAATATGGACCTTAAGTTTGCTGTAATACTCGGAGCCATCCTGCTGCTCAGTTACAGCAACAATTTGCACCAGTCGGTCACCGTTCGGAAAGGCGGGCCGCTCAAGAAAGAAAAGATTGGTGCGAAGTTCTGGGATTTCTTTGTACCCACTCCATAACATGCGATGGCGATATGCCGACAAGGGAGTGCCGGGGGGGAGGCGAAGAAAGGCGCCGATGCAAAAATGATCCGTAACGGTCGTAGCGATGGAGCGATCCAAACTCCGCGCAAGTATCTGTGTGTTACTGATCGCAGACGCGGCAAGGACACACTTGTCAAACCCTCTTATGCGATCGCCGCCTGATGCGCCTGATAGCATGATATCCCAGCTGCCCTCACCGCCACGAACTATTGATGTTGCTCTCCCACGCCTGATCGTGATGACGCCTTCCTTCACAAGGGAGTTCACGGCAGCTAACGGACTGTAAGCCTCAAAACGACCATCGGTGTCCAGTCTCGCCGCTTGCGGTGTGTGGAATAGGCCCAATGCACCTAAGCGTAAGGCATGCGATCCGGGTGTGAGTTCTGGAAACTCCGGTCGAAGCCGATCAAGTACCCGGTTATAAAGCCCGCCTGAACCGGTGAGGCGATCACACCAAATTGGCCCCCAAGAGGCTAGTGTCTCCGTATCAAGTTTGAGCAGTACGCCATGATAGCAGAGGGAGCGGCCTCCGAGCCGTTCTGACAAACCTCCACCCAGGCCCCAGTTCTCACTTGTCCACGAGCGAACCTTTTCGTCCCCTGGATGTATGGCCGTGTCCCAGTCCATGTGACGTGTTCTTGTAGCTGGACCTGCCTCGATTATCTCTGCTGTGCAGCCAGACATCGCAGCGCTTAATGCGCATTCCAAACCGGCCAATCCGCCACCAATTATTGCGACACGGGGCCGCGAACCTATGAAGGACATTTTCTGGACCTGTTTGTAAAATTATGCCGAGCATTAGCTAAGCGTGAGTTATGTGATTGTCGTATTTAAATTCCATATACTTATACATCATTTGCGGCGAACGCCATGATTCTAATTTACGGATATCTGGTTAATAGCATTATGTAATAAACATCGGGGTTGCTTGGATGCCGTACTCACCGAGGGGCCACGCTGTTGCGGTTCCGATACCGCAGGCAGCCATCCTGTCTGGCTGAATCGGTTAACTTTTTTGGAGCTGTTGACGCAGTAATGGGGACGCATATCCGACATTTTTCCATGCGTCAGTCGACCGGCTGCGCGTAGACCTCTGCTTTGCGCTGGCGACCATCGCCAAATGGGAAAATGTGGTTCGCCGTGGCGAAACAGTCCGCATTAGAGATCGTGTGGTCTTGCGCAAGCATGAGCGCGGGCCGACAAGTCAGGCGGCTTCAAGCTTCTCAGGATGAACGGCTCCGCGGGTTCGACGTGAAAATGAGAATGTTCCAACAAGGATCGCAACCACGCCCAGCAACCGCGCAGTTCCGGAAGCAAGAAGAAGCAAATCGCCGCCCAACCGATCGAAAGCAAACCCCGATAAAATCGCGGCTACTGGGATAGGCAAATAGGTTGCGAACCTGGCTGCCGAGACCGAGCGCCCCACAAGATGGGGAGGGACAACACATTGCCGGTAGGTCGATAAAAGCGTGACATTGATGCATCCGAGAAGCGAGCAGACTCCCCAAAAAAAACCAAATGCCACAATGCCCAAATTTGCAGCCATCAGTGTTGTGAGCGCTCCTGATATCGCGGTGAGCGCGAGGACAACGGCCGCAGTCTTAGATCGAACAACTAATTTTCGGGCTAAAAAATGGCCTGCAATGCCAAACAAGCCGGCAGTAGCAAAAAGAACTGATACTGCTGTCGCACTCGCACCAAACCGGTTGTGCGTAAGAGGAACAAATGTCGATTGGACCAAAGTAGATGCGAAATTAGAGAACATGAAAAGTACAGTGCAAGCAAGGATTTGCCGGTCCTTTTTTATCGTTCTGAAGCCACGAGCGATGTCTTGATGGATTGCCACACGCCGGAACTCCCTCCGCTCACGACTATGTATCCGCAGGACTGCCATTGATGCTGCCAGATAAGCACACGCCGATAGGTAGAAAAGCCATTGAGCAGGAATTAGCAGAACTGCAGCTCCAGTAGCGAGCGGGGCCATCACCGAGCTGAGCTGGTCAACCATTCCCAGGTGTGAGTTGATGCGGAGTCGCTGCTCAGGAGCAAATTTCTCCACAACAACAACATGGGTCGCAGGGAGCTGAACGGACGACAGTGATGAGTTAATAAAAAGGAAAATGAACAATAAAACGTACAAATGTGGCTGCGTTACCAACCAGGAAATTGCCATTATCGCTAAGAATGAAAGCGATGTAGCGGCAAAAATCAAACGAGTCGCTGAATGGCGGTCTACTATCGCTCCACTTAAAAGTCCGACTGTTATCGGAGGAAGATGTGCCGCTGCAAATGCGAGCGATGTTGCGATCGGTGAGCGGCTAATATTGTAGACTACCAAGGGCACAGCAAGCCGATTGATCCAGCCAGCGGTGGTTGACAGTGCGGTGCACAGAATAATCCGATTGCCGACCCCAAGAAGCGCCATGTCTGAACCTCTGATTGATGAGTTTACAGCAAATGCTTTTTAAAACTTCCTCATGTTCACAGCATCAGGTGTCGATGATGTCATAAGTCTCGATATTTCTGTATGTTAAAAATGATTTTAAAGCTATTTGAAATATGAGCGGGTATTCATCCATAGACGAAGTCACAACCGAAGCTGGTAAAAGTTCAATTGAATTTACATCTTCATCAACTGGTTTGTATTTTGTAATAAGCTCAGAATCGGATTCTAATTTATTAAGTCGGCCTTCAGTCATTATCATAATATGCGTTGGATAACCGCCGACATGTATACCAGTTACATTTAGATCGACATGATCTAAAGACAGTCCTGTTTCTTCACTAACTTCACGATGGAGCGCCCGAGCAATAGCACCATCTGAAGCTTCATTTAAATCGCCTCGATCGACAGCGCCGCCCGGTATTGCAAGTCGCCCATTTCTACGGCGGACGCAAACGATTGCGTCATCATGCCAAAGTAGAGTATGAACACCTACAGCTAAGGGTGGGACAGAAATATCTGGTACCGCTAGGATCTGGTCAATTGCGAGATAGTCGCGATAGCGTATTGGAACGCATGAAAGATTGACGCTTACGCTTGAGGCATCAAGGCCAGATACACCTAAAAGCTCACCATCGAAACGCCCTACGCCTTTTTGCTGCCAAACCCGATCGGTGATCGCAGCAGCAGGCGGCATAGGTTCATGGACGCTAGGGTGTTCTTCAGCCCATTTCGTGCGCACATAACCTATCGGCCCATCGCTTCCTGGGATGCGCAAAACTTTTCGTGACGCATATGCTTGTCGCGCCAATGCGCTAAGTGTCATATCTCGCATTGCGAATGGCTTCGCACGACATCAACACTCCATAAAGCCAATGTTTTCCATTTATGTACTTTTTCTGGAACCATGGCCTGCGGCGGTGGGAGATTGAATGGCGGCTCGCAAAGGTCAACGGCACGAAAATCCCCTGCTGCGATATCAGCGTTGAGCTCGTGAGGACCGATCGGGCCCAAGTACCGCGAGCAAATGAACCACTTTGCAGATGATTTCGCAATATTTCTCAGGAAATTTTTGATATGATTATTGGGCAGATGTATGAGCATGTCTCGACAGAATATTAAGTCTGCGTCCGGCAAGGCGTCAACGCTCGCATCGAGGCAGTGAAACTGGCCTTTGTCTGAATAGCGGGCGTCGTTGTCGGCTATGATTTGCGGAACAATGTCCGCTCCTATATACCGCATAGAACCAAGCGGGAACTCGGACATCCAGTTCAGATCGCCACATGGCACATCTAAAATCGACTCAGCATCTGTATGAGCGATGAGGATTGGCAGTCTCGATGATAGGAAATCCCCTCGGTCCTTCGAACTTCCTTTGCCGCTTTTTGACTCGTCCCCTCCCCAATGATTGGTTTCGTAGTAGAGAGAGAAAATATCTCTAAGACCACTGGTGAGTGAATCAGGCGTATCAGAAGGGGTCAATATTTGTTGGTCAATCGTGTTATCGAATTCCATAACATTGTCCCTTCCAACCAGATTTGCCACATCGGCATCAAAATGTTCACTTTGCGGTAGGGCAACTTTTCATGTTCTTGGGCGGAGGGGTTTTACCGAAAGCGACGCGCATCGGAAACCACACGTCACGCTCCAGATCGCCAAGTGGTGCTTCGGGCCACTGTAATTGCTGGGCCCAATTTATCATTTCCCTATCAGTAGCAGTGTTTCCAGTACTACTGAGAATGTATGCACCGTTAACAATACCCTGTTTAGATACTTTCAGACAAAGTGCCCCAGATGCATTTGCAAGGGATGCTGGAAAGTGGGTTGTATCTTGAGCGCAGAGCGGCACGCTTGCCAAACTGCATGCAACAAGTACGCCTGTCCACATTTCTTTAAATCTGTTCATATTACCCCATTTATATAGGATATATTCCGAACTAGGTATTTGACAAATTTTGCTGCGGCATAAATATGTATTACATATATGAGATATATAAATACATTATAACGCCTGTTTCGCTTGAGTGAGCGAACCTCCATTGTGAGTTGTGCGCATTGCTTGCGTGCTAAGCTGATTTGTAAGGGTAAAAAAATATAATGTGGAGTTATTGTAGATTCCCGACAGGCTTAAAGCCCGCGCGGCGCCCCCCCTCTGTCAACCAAACGGTCGATTAGTTGACTGACAACCGGGCTCGCGAGTTGATCGCTGTTCCTAAGGATTGTCGGGGATTGTGCGCTGCACAAAATCGGGCAACTTAGCACCTGTCAATTAAATCAGAAAAAATTCTGATTTAATTGACAGTCAGGCTCATTGCTGTATGGTTAGGTACATACCATACTTCGCAGGAGTGTGCAGCCATGAACACGCATTTTTTGTCGAGCAAAGAGTTCAGCCGCGATCCGGGGCGGGCGAAGAAGGCGGCGGACGATGGCGCTGTCTTCATCACAAACCGCAACCATCCAACCCATGTGCTGTTGCGGATCGAGGAATATCGCAAGCTTACGACTTCAAAGGGCTCCATTGTCGATAAATTGGCCTTGGTTGAGGCGGCAGATATCGATTTTGAAGTTCCGCGTGTCGGAATCGGCCTCAAGCCTGCGGATCTCTCCTGATGTTTCTTCTCGATACCAACGCCGTTTCCGAACTGCGCAAGGGCAGGCGCTCTCCATCTGCACTCCCGATCGTCGAATGGGCGGAAAAGGTCGATGAAGGTGCGCTGTTTGTTTCAGCCATCACGATCCTTGAGCTGGAAATTGGGGTCCGCCGTATTGAGCGGAAGGACAAAGCGCAGGGCGTGGTGCTACGCCATTGGTTGGATGACATGGTGCGCCCGACCTTCGCTGGGCGTATCCTTCCGGTGGACGAGGCGGTGGCGGTGGCATGCGCTTCCTTCCACGTGCCCGACCCCGCAGCCGAGAGGGATGCCTTGATTGCTGCGACAGCGATTGTGCATGGCCTATCTGTCGTAACCCGCAATGTTGCTGACTTTGTGCGCACTGGCGTTCCCCTAATTAACCCGTGGGAGACTGAGCTATGAACAGCGATAGCGTTCCTGGCGCTGAGCCAGAGTGGGATGCCATGATGGAAGCCGTCATGGATTCCATTCCGGTCAAGCTGTCGTATATGGAATGGCGGGATCTCAGATCTCAAATTCACAAAACTGTATGGACGTACCTAAGCGACATTTTCAATCGCGCTTCGGTCGAGTTTCGTGATCGGTCGGACGGCCCCGAGGTACGTTTGTGGATGGGCGTTGGGCAGGATTCCGAGGATCTGCAGCGCGGTTTCCTCTTGTCTGAGGTCCTGGAAGAGGCCTGCTCGCCACGGGAGTTGCTTGCCGCCCGTGACATGCTGAGTGCGCGCATTGCCCAGCTTGAGCAAGGGGATGCTCCATGAAGCTCGGCTATGCCCGCGTCAGCACCAATGAGCAGAACCTGGCGCTACAGATCGATGCGCTGCGCGCTGCCGGCGCCGAGCGCATCTATGAGGACAAGGGCATCAGCGGCTCGATGGTGCTGAAGCCCGCATACTCCGACATGCTTCGAGACGCGCGGCCTGGCGACGAGGTTCTTGTCTGGAGGCTAGACCGTTTGGGTAGATCTCTCCCCGCGTTGATCGGTGAGCTGGAAATGCTCGCCCACCTTCAGGTAGGGTTTCGCTCGCTTACCGAGCAGATCGAGACGATAACCCCCGGAGGCCGACTGTTCTTCCACATGGTTGGCGCTTTCGCGCAATTTGAGCGGGATGTGATCCGTGATCGCACAAATGCGGGCCTGCGAGCTGCGCGCGATTCAGGTTCCAAGCTTGGCCGCCCCGCCACAATCACCGACGAACGATGGGCTGAAGCTAAAGCGCTGATGGCGCCTCCAACCAATAAAGGCGCGGCTGCTATCGCTAAGCTGCTCGGGGTTACCCGGCAAGCTGTCTATAAGCGGCTCGATAAGGACAAGGCTGTTTTAAATGGAAATCAATGTGCAGGCTGATTGGGAAATCGACCCAGAATGGGGTGGCGGTAGCTACGGCGAGAAGGCCAATGTATGGCCTTTCGAGCTGGTCGCCTATGAAATCCAGGCCAGTGGCGAGTATGACCGTAAGATTGGCTGGGAGGTCTTTAGTGGTCCCATGCTGCACAGCTTGGTCGCAAAGGGCGAAGCAGCCAGCTTTGAAGCCGCCCAGCGGGCCGCTGAAGCAGTGTGGGAGAAGTTGCAGCTGCCGCTCCCGCGCGATCTCGAATGGGACGACCCCGAGCCCGGTCGGATCGAGGGCTCAACATTCTGGCTTGCTACCTATTGGCCGGAAGGTTTCTCGCTTGTGGTGACCACCCGGCCTGCCGAGGTGGAGGATGGGGTCCTGTACCCCCAAGTTTATCGTTGGGAGATCCTTCCGGCGATGACCTCGGAAGCGATCTACACGGGGGAGGAAAATGGACTGGAGCAAGCCCAGGCAACCGCAGCAGCAGTCCTGTCTCTTGCGTTAAACCCTGTTTGATCGACCACTTGGAAGGATGTAACCAGTGACTGGCTTGGGGCGCTTCAGTCAGCGCCCTTTTCACGACGCTCCAGCGCTTCATCAACAGCCTCACGGATGAACTGGGCGCGCTTCTGCGCACCAACCAGCGCATCGATACGGCCCAATGCCTCCGGCGTAAGCCGGACAGCCGTAACTTTCACTCCAAGAGGCGGACGTCCCATAGCCTTGCGACTAACCGATGACTGTTTCTCTGCCAAGCTGATATTTTCCGTCATTGGTTATTGAACTCCATAACCGTATGCGCTTACATAAGCGTCATTGGTTATGGAGGCAAGACATGGATATTCAAGAGCAGCTGGATGCGCTTAATGACATTGCTACCGACCTGGACCGAGGGGTTAGTATGTCCCGCCAGAGCGAATTGGCTGCGTGGCTGCATGAGATTATCGGAGAGCTTCGAGCACAAGGCGGGCTTGATCGGCCAAACCATCTGGCTGGTGGCGGTGGGTGAAAAGGGCTAACGGCTACCTCCTCATTCAGGAGAAAATTTATGCCCATCCCAGAAAGTTCTGTTGTTGTTGGCGGCTGTTATGAAACCGCAGAAAAGCAGCAGCGGCGGGTAATAAAGATTCAGGGTGATAAAGTTACTTATCAATCTTGGGGTGGCAATGTGCAGAACACAAAGGGGCCGCTGCCGTGGATACCGGTAAACATCAAAAAATTCGCGCAAGATGTTGAACAAGCGATTGCTTGCCCAGCGGATTTGCCGCCGATGCCAACGGCCCACGCGGATGATGACACTCATGAAGATTCTGCCGAGTAACTATCTCAAAACCTCTGGAACGTGAGAAAATTGGTGCTAACTGGCGTTGATCCAGTTTCGTCATGGACCCTCCCGTTCTCCGAAACATGAGGATCGTTTTGCGCGCTCAGGCCATTGCGACCTGAGCCTGAGCGCGCAATTCTTCACTTAGGCCCTGCTATTCAAGGCATACGTGGCGCGATATTCCGCTCAACGTACCCCGTCGATGCGTCCGACATGACCAGCCTGCCCCTACTATTCTTTTCATGGCGAATTGAGGTGTTGGCGGAGGTCCGAACGCCATTGAGAGACGCGCCCTGAAGGAGCGGAGAAGGGTCTACCGGCTGACCATTCACCCTCACTTCGTAATGAAGGTGAGGGCCAGTTGCGATGCCAGTTGCGCCAACCGCACCAATCTCCTGCCCCTGAAGCACACTTTGCCCCCTCGACACGACCACCCGTGAAAGGTGGCCGTATCGCGTAGCGAGGCCATCGCCTCGATCGACCTCGATCAAGAGGCCGTAGCCTCTCATCCACCCTGCGTAACTCACGACGCCACCGGACGCCGCCACGACAGGGGTTCCCTGCCTGGCCGCTAGGTCAACGCCTGCATGGGCTTTCCATCCCCCCGTGACAGGATGCCAGCGCCAGCCAAAGCCGCTTGTTACAACCACAGGAGCAGCTTTCGGGTGAAAGCTCGCGGGTGTCACCGTAGCTGGAGATGGTGCTGGAGCTTCAGCGCCAGCTTCAGGGGCAACATTGTAATTGCGTGCGAGCCATGAAGTCCATTTGGCGCCAGAAATTAGGAGTACCCGGCGATAGGCCGCATTGTAGACGGGCGTGTAGGAGTGATAATTGGCTGCCCGTGTCCACAGATCACCCTTATCACGCAAAAGGTGGCCGCGTATCCTCCATGCAGCCAATTTGTAAGGGTAGCAGCCCGGAGCCATCGCGTCAGCGGCGGTGATCCCGTAGCGTTGCAATGAAGCAATATAACGGGTGTTCAGCTGCATCGAGCCCAGGTCGTAAGTCGCATTACTGTTGCGCCGCGCAAGGCCGGGCCGCCCATTCTCGCGTTCCGCCACCGCGAGCATGATGTTGGCCGGAACGCCATACTCCGCAGCGGCGCTGATCGAACAGACAACGCGCTCTTGCATTGCCGGAGGAAGATCAAAAGCCATCGTTATTCCCCTTCCTTCGCACCGGATATCGTGTCGCCTGCAAAATTTGATGCTGCCGGGCCGGTCGCTGGCGCGAGGGCATCCGATTGATTGCCGCCAGCAGATCCGCGGATCGCCGCCTTGGCATTCTCCATCGCAGCCGCTGGCCCGTCAGCAAGCATTGAGCGGGCCTGTTCGGCTGCAACAGCGGTCTTGGCACGATTCATCAAGTCGGCCCCGCTGGCGGCATCCTTCGCATCCTGCCGCTCTTGCGCAGCAGCGCCGGGGTTGCTGATCTCAGCGGCGAGTTTACCGCCAATGGTATCACTAACCCTGTCCTGCCATTTCTGTGCAGTGTTGGAGATAGCGTTGGACGCCATGCGCCCCACGCCAGCGGCGAAAGCTTTAGCCGCCCCGCCGCCACCGCCACCGCTGCCACCGCTGCCACCGCTGCCACCGCTGCCACCGGCAGAGGCGCCACCAGCAGCGCTTCCTCCGTTTGCCGCCTCGGTATCACCACTCGCGCTTTCGCCTCCCGAGCTGGCACTCCCGTTGGCGCCATTAGCGGTACTGCCGCCCTCGCCCGCTGCGCCTGAAGCGCCGGCGTCCTTACTGCCATCCCCAGGAGCTGAAGCTGCTTGCTCGCCCTCTTGGGTAGAACCAGAGGAATCCGTGTCGGACGATGAAGCGGACGCCATGCCTGCTGCCTGACCCATGGCACTTCCACTTGCCGATCCCATGGCAGAGGCCAGTGGCGACCCCCCTTCACTGCTGCCGGCTTCACCTCCGGCAGAGCTACCGGCCATAGGCGAGGCCATGGGAGCCCCTGCCTCACTGCCGCCAGCACCGGCTTGCGAAGCTGCCGATATTGCTTGCGCAACACCTGCTGCGTTTGCCGCACCCGATGCCATTGCAGCAGCCCCGCCCGTGGCCACAGCCGCTCCCGCCACGGCAGCATCACGCATGGCGCGACTTGCCATGCCGCTGATCGAACCGGCAGCACCGACAGCGTGGCCAGAGAGCATGTTCGCCAGCATAGGGGGGAGCTTTTCAGAAAGCATATAGATCAGCAGCGCAATAATAAGCAGCGCTACGTCATCTTCGATGGTGTTGGTGCTAGAAGCGGTGAAGCTTGTAAGCATTTGATTGCCAACACCGAGTATCAGGACAACCGCCATTAGGGAAAGCGATACGCCAAATACAGTCTTGAAATAGTTGATCGCGATATCAGAAGTCCATCGCGACCCGCCAAATCCAAGAAGGAACACCCCCGCGTAGGCGAGGAAGTAAACCGTGATTTGGATCAGGATGAAGTTGATGACGCAGAGCGCAAGTACAATAAGAAGGACGATGCAAACCAAAATCGAAGCAAGGCTTTGAGCAAGGTCAGTTAATGACAGTGCGCTGACCGTGTTCGATAGGATTTTAAAGCCGATAGCCAGAAAATCAGCTGACGATACACTTGAAAAACCGGCTGCTTCATTGCCCATTTGAGTTGTCGAATTGATGATCGCTGTAGCGATTGCAACGCCATTGGATAAGAAAAAACCGAAAATTCCCGTAAAAACAACGAAGCGTATCAGTTCACCAAGGATATCGCCTAGTTCGGCCTGCTGCACAGCTTTTTGACCGAAAGTCCAAACTGCACTGATAAGCGCCAAGCAGTAAAACAGGTAACTCGCATCCTTCTGAAACGTCCCAGACCATCCCGTCATTGCCGAGGTGAAGCGCGTAGTCACATTATCAAGAATGGTTGTGCTGTTCGCGGTTTGAGCAAATGCCGGACCCGATAAGGCCAGGCCAAGGGTGATGCCGAGGGCAATCAGGACGTGACGAGGAATGCGGGGCATAAGGACCTCGGTTAGATTCCGGCTTTAATGCTGGTGTGGGCGGATTTGGTGTAGCCGTCGCTCGCAGCTTTCCACTTCCGGCGATGCGCCTCAGAAAGGCCGTCGCCAGCGTTCTTGCAATTCTCGCTCAGCGTGGAAGCAGTACGGCATTCGTTATTGACTTTAATTGCCTCATCTTCGTGATCGGCATAGTAATCTTTACTATGCGATGCATCGCCACATGCGGAAAGCATCATAATGGCGATGAGGCAAAAATAGGTCTTCTTCATAAAAACTCCTCGTTAATGAATACCTGCTCGGATAGCAGTGCCTGCCGATGTATCGTAACCAGTTCCACTCGACCATTGCTTGCGAGCTGCGGCTTGCATCGCTTGTTGGTCAGCCTGAACCTGCTGGACGGCCAGTTCAGCCGCGCGCTGGTTCAGCAAGAGAGACTTGATTTGAAGCATTTGGTTTGCTTGAAACCCTGCAAACTGATTTGCGTACATGAGCGCCTGCATCTGTCCCGAGGCTGTTGAAGCGCTCGACTGAAGACTGGCGAGCTGAGCGGCCTCACTCTCGATCGACGTTTGCTGATTGCTGATCCCCGTAAGCACAGTCTGATTGGTCGCCTGCAGTAGATCTGCTTTTGCTTGCTGCTGATCGGTAAGAGCTCGGAGCTGCGTTGCATTGCAGGTGTTTCTAGCGAAGCACGTTTGATTAATATAAAATGAAGGGTTTTTGAAATTGTTCAAATAACCTGCAACTCCACCTGCCGTATTTGAGAGCATTCTTAGGGTGTTTGCAGCACTTTGCAAACCACTCATTGCCCCTTGGGCCTGTTGCCATATTTGCATGGGAGCCTGCGCAGTATTAGTGATCATATTTTGATACTGCTGCAACTGCGTCTGATATTGTTGAACCTGTTTCGCCAAAGCGGATACCTGCTGCAATGCAGATGTTGTGGTCTGACGAAGGTTAGAAACGTCGATGACCGACCACTGCGCGTTGGCAGGGCTGGGAATGGCCAAGATCGCGCTAAGGCAGATACCAGCGCGCAGAAGCTTATTTTTTGCGTAATTCAGCATGGCATTCCTTTCGTTTAGTAGTCAAAGTTGCGGTATGGCTTTGTAAATTCGAGATCTTTCACAACGACCAAATTGAAACGATACCCCGGTCGAATTTGCAACGTTGGCGCGATTGACATATTCTTCTCAACCATGTGCGCTGCCGTCTCACCCAAGACTTGGCCAAGCCCCTGCGTTGCAGCTTGGCTTGGGGTCAGGCTGTAAGCACCCACGCTCTGTTGCTGGCTCAACTGAATGCCCGCAACGATACCGGAAAGGATGAGGGCAGATCCAAAGGTGCGAGCATAGTGATTGTTCACCTGGTCTTTGAAGCCGCCATAGCCAGCGCTGCTGGCGCCCGGCATGGCATCAATGTCGAGTGCCTTGCCATCAGGAAAGACGATGCGCTGCCAAGCCACGAGCAGGCGTGATTGCCCATAGGATACAGAACTGGAGTATGAGCCAACGAGCCGCGAACCTTGCGGCACAAGCAGGAATTTCCCTGTTGGCGTATCATATACGTTCTGGCTGACCTGAGCGATGATTTGGCCCGGAATTGACGAATTTACCCCTGAGACAAGGATGCCGGGGATCACAAAGCCCGCACGGACCTCAAACCGCGACCGAGGCGCCTCGGTCTTTGATCCCAACTGCCAGCGATCCGTGCCGGCTGTGCGGCTGAACTGAGAAACATCGTTCGCCGGGCGCGAAGGGCTAGGATTCCCTGATCCTCCAGCGCCCTGCTTTTCCTGAGCTGCTAACGCTTCCGTAAGCGCGGTATAGGACGCCATATCGCTGGCGCTGGGCATCTGACCTTGTGCAGCATTCTGCAACATCTGCTGACGCAGGCTATCAAGCTTCGCGATGGTTGACGTGTTGCTGCCAGACGAGGGAGATCCGGGGCTACGCGTGCTCTGGAAGCTTACAGTGCTGGTGGACTTCAACGCCGAGGTAAACTGCGCCTGTTTCATCTGGCGCAATTGGACAAGCATTTCCATGCGCTGCTGACGGAGAGGGTTGACGACCCCGCCCCCCTGCCCCGCAACATTGCCGGTGGGCAAAGGCGGTGCATTAGGATCGAGCGGCGGCACGGGAGCCATATTGATCGGTGGTTGGCCGCCTGGAGTTTGAGCACTGCCGTTGGCGGGAAGACCATTGGGAGGTTGCAGCGCTGGCGGCTGCGGCAAGCCATTTGCAGGCACAACACCAGCTCCATTGGCGCCAGCGATATGCTCTGCCATTTTATCTGCATCGGTGCTGGCTTGCGTCTTGGCGAGATCGGAAGGCTTGGCCTTTTGCAGCGCCGAGCGATCATTCATGACCGACGCCACGACCAGCAGGAATAGCACTACAACCGAAGCGCCCGCGAAGAGCGGCACTTTGTTCAAGCGCCTCAAGCCGGTGCGTGCAACTTCCGTTTGCGCGACTTGACCGCCCGGTGAAGCAGTTGGGGACATATTGAGTGTTGGATCAGTCATATTGCCCCCGTTAATTCCCGATTGAGCAGGCGTGAGCCTTGGCCGAACGACAGAGAGCCAAGGCCGAGTGAGGATCGCCTTCACCAAGCATCAGCAACTCGTATCGCCCTGAGGTTTGGCGGTAGGTTGTGTGCTGCCAACGCTTCAGAGCTGGCCGGACCTGAACCAGATGGTTCCAGTACCGGACCACCTGATCCCGTGTGTGCAATGTCCCCATGTAAAGCGTCCAGTGCCCAAGGGAGGGCGTAGAGGCTTGCTCAGGCACTGGCGCAGCCGCCACAGGAAGCGGCGCCTGCACGGGCTCTGCGGCCTTTGGAGCACCTGCTGAAGGTGGAGCCTCGGTGTAATCCGGCGCACGAAACGCCCTCTCCTCCACCTCCTCGCGCGCACCTGTCAGATTGACCGTCCAGGCAGCAACAGCTTTGACATATGGGTCAACCGTATACGCCCGCGCTGCGGACTGATTTCCCATCTGAATGCGGGTGAACACGGTATTCTCATCGAGATTGGTGAGGTCGATCTTCACCGGCAGGGTGCCCTTCACAGGCGGGGCCCCCTTCTCTGGACGATCAACTACCGCGAAACCACGCCGACGCAGCAAGGCCAAGAAGTCCTCACGCAGCGGATCGCGCCGATCGCCAAGAACCTCAACCTTGGTCAGTGCCGGCGGAAATAATTTGCCCAGCTCCTTTGCGGCATCACCCAAGATTTGCGCGCGAGGAAATGCAGCAAGGCCAGTCGCCCCTCCCACATGGGAGTTCCCCGCCACGCAGCCTGCCATCATGAAGGTGCAGGCACTGGCTAGCGCCAGCTTCACAATCCGGGCGCCCATTAGGGTTTACCCCGCGTGATTGTTACACGCTCCTGTAGCTTGCCAACCCCGGCAACCAGCACCGCCTCATCAAACACCTGGTCAACTATGTAGCGCCCGTTTTGAACGCGATAGTTTACAAGCGTGACGTCGCCTTCCCGCTTGACCGACCCACCCTGCCTGAGCACCAGCAGCGAAGGGGCTTCAGTCTGGCTCATGGTCGAGGGCATCTCGATGATGGTTTTGACGCCATCATTATAGACCCGGACAGGCTTCCAACGAGCTTGGCCCTTGACGGTGTAGTCAAAGTTCAGGCTTCCCAGATACGATCCTTGAGCACCGCGAGCAGAGGGACCGCTTTCCCCCTCGACACCAGTCGGTGTGCTGGCCGCGCTGGGCAGTGTGTTTTCCGAACGCACCTTTTCCTGGCGCTGCCGCAAAGCGGCCCATTTGGCTGCTGCCTCATCAGGATACTGAAAGCCGACGCGGGGCATGTATTGAGTGGCGTGGGAAACCAGCTGGATATGGTATGTCCGACGATCGGTAGCTACCATCAAGGACGTGTGCAGACCCACATCCATTGGCTTGACGACCAGATGCTGAATTTCTGCGGCCCCAGACTGCGATATGGCCGGTTCGATCAGCCAGCGGGCGCTGTCGCCCACATTCACAGAATTGACCTGCTCGCCAGCCTGCAACTCAATGTCGCAAACCTGCAAAACAGCACAGACCACCGTTGGCTCTGTTGCGCCAAATTGGAAAACGACTGCCCCGCCGTCGCCAGCGAACGGCCTCATGCCGGTGGCGCTCTTGGTCATCCATTCGTTGGAGATCTCGACAGCAGATCTCTCCACCGGGGTTAGCGTGGGGTTTTTGCCATAATACTGCTTCGCCAGGCTGGCATCGTCGCCAGCGTTCTGAGCCATGGCAGCCGGAGCGATCGTCATGGCGGCGAAGGCCGCCAATGATGCGAGGGTTTTCATAAACGTCCTTTCCGGGCTCAGAGAACGCGCGACCAGGTGTAATCCTGCACGTAGATTCCAAGCGGGTTCTGCTGGATTTGCTTTTCGCTGGTGCCCTCGGTTGGCGGCACCACATGCACGGTCACGAGGGCTCGCATTTTGGCTGGCGGGCTTGTGACATTGCCGTCACGGTCACGAACCGTTTCCACCCAATCAACCTGCCAAGTGTCAGCGGTCTGCTGAAGCACCGAGCTAATTTCGACTGTCACCGTTTCCTTGGCAGCACGAACCAACGGCGAGGCCTCGGGTGTACCATTGAGGAAATCGTTCATCTTGCCGATGGCAGGCTGATGCGCTTCCAGCATGGAATATACGCGGAAAATAGCCTGCCTCTGCAAGGCAATATCTGGCGTAACCATCCGTGCCGACTGCACGAAGCTCCCCACCTGCGCTTGAATAACGCGAGGATCGACGGGGCCAGCTTGCTCGGCGCGCGAAACAGCCGCCGCGTCGCCAAGCTTGTCCACCTTCACGACATAGGGAACGAATTTGGACTGCGCCCCAATGGCGATCAGCCCTGCCACCGCCACCAGAACAATCAGCATCGAGGACAGAGCTACGAGCTGCCACATGCGACGGGAATCCGCGAGGCCGCTTACGTGATCGTTCCAAGTGCGGCGGGCGTTCAGATAGGGATTAGTCTCGGTCGAAGGCGCGGATGCCTGCGGCGCGCGCTTCATGAAGCGAAAGCTCATGCGGCAACTCCAATTTTTGTGTAAACGCTACGGGTGGCGAGCCATTCCTTGACCCATCCATTGCCGTGGCTGCGTTCGAGCCCCTTGATGGTGGCTATCTCTTCCTTCGAGCTGGCGCCAACGAACGCCAGTGCAACAGGACCGAGTGCCAGCTCGAATAGGCGCCGACCATTTTCAGAAACTGCATAATACTGGCGCTTGGGAAGTGCCGTGCGCAAAATTTCGATCTGGCGCCGGTTGAGGCCAAGGCGCGAATAAAGTTTCTGAGCATCCTCGTTACCCGCCTCCGGGTTCGGCAGATAAATTTTGGTTGCTGTGGACTCGACCAGCACATCCAAGATGCCCGAATTTGCAGCATCAGTGATGCTTTGCGTCGCCATAATGACGGCGCAGTTCGCCTTACGCAGAACCTTCAGCCATTCTCGGATCTTGTCTCGGAAAACGTCATTGCCCAACAACACCCATGCTTCATCAAGCACAATTGCGGCAGGCTGGCCCTTCAGAGCGCGCTCGATACGGCGGAACAGATACAGAAGGACCGGCAACGCATACTTTTCCCCGAGGCCCATCAGCTCCTCAACCTCAAAGGTGGTGAACTGGCTCAGGGAAAGGCCATCTTCTCGGGCATCCAGAAGATGCCCCATGGTCCCGCCAACACAATAAGGGGTCAGGGCATCGCGAACCGTTTGATCCTGCACCGCATGCGAAAAATCGGTCAGCATCTTTGCGCCCGTCTTATGCATGGAATCCAGCGCGTGCGCGATTTCCTTTCGCATAGCGGAGGTGACGACGACACCGTTCAGAGCAAGGATCGACTCAATCCATTCGGCAGCCCATGCCCTGTCGGAGGGCGTCCCAAGGAACTGCAGGGGGCAGAAGGCCAGCTTTTCCTCATCGCCGGCCACAGTGAAGTGCAGGCCGCCAACCGCCTTGCAAAGGGGATACATCGACATACCCTTGTCAAAAGCGAAAATGCTCATGTCCGGATACCGCCGCAACTGTGCAGCCAGGATGCTCAGAAGGGTTGATTTGCCCGCACCCGTGGGTCCGAAAATCAGAGTGTGCCCAACGTCACGGACATGCAAATTGAGGTGGAACGGGGTCGAACCATGGGTGACGCATTCCATGAGCGCAGGCGAGTTTTCAGGATAGAATGGGCAAGGTGCAATCGCATTGCCCGTCCAGATCGAGGATGACGGCAGCAGATCAGAGAGATTGAGCGTGTTCATGATAGGCCGACGCACGTTCTCTACTCCGTGCCCCGGAAGGCTGCCCAAGTAGGCCTCCATCGCGTTCAGTTCTTCAACGCGAGAGACAAAGCCAAGGCTCATGATTTTACGCTCAAACTCACGAGTATCGCGCTCAAGCGCGTCGCGGTCTTCCCCCATTAGAACGACAACACTGGTGTAATAGCCTTGCGCAACTAGGCCCGAGCTTACTTCTGCAATAGCCGTTTCCGCATCCTCGACCATCGCAACAGCATCCTGATTGATGCGCCCAGAATTGGTCTGAAACACCTGATCGAAGAAGCCGCGCATCTTCTGGCGCCATTTCTTGCGGAATTTATCAAGGTGCTGAACAGCTTCATGCGTGTCCATGAAGATAAAGCGCGTGTTCCAGCGATACTCACAACGCACTTCAGAAAGTGAATTGAGAATGCCGGGAGTGCTTTCAAGGGGAAAGCCTTCAATGGCCACGACCTGGATGAAGTTGCGGCCGATCTTTGGCACGGTCCCCGTCCAGAGATCACGACCGCCAATAATGGCGTCCAAATACATGGGATTT
Source organism: Novosphingobium terrae (assembly GCF_017163935.1). NCBI lineage: Bacteria > Pseudomonadati > Pseudomonadota > Alphaproteobacteria > Sphingomonadales > Sphingomonadaceae > Novosphingobium > Novosphingobium terrae. The sequence continues at coordinate 53,687 of NZ_JABVZR010000004.1, forward strand.
GATGGCAGTGCGATGGGCTGGTTCTCGCCCGTCACGCACCGCTGAATCCAGCGAAGCTGGTCATCGAAAAGCGTGTGCCCGTCTTCCTCGCCAGCGACCCGCACCCCCTTCAACCGCGTGAGCTTGATCGCGGAGGACAGGCTATCTTCAAAATTCCGAACCTTGCGCTTGAACTCGGTCAGAATATCATAGGTGCGCTCGGTGTTGGTTTTGCGTTCGCGGTCATCATCGAACACCAACTCCTTGATTTTCTGTTCAGTGATCGAGGGCGGAAACCACGTCGCAGTCAGGACAAAAAAGCCCTCGTACATCGTGCCGAGCTGCTGAAAATATGCCCGGCGCTCATCGTCGATCGCTTGCGTAACCGGATCGGGGAAGTGCGATGCACCACGATCCGAGTACGCAACGCTGGAACGGCGAACTGCGTCAACATGGATCATCCACCCGCTGCCCAAAGCCACGAAAGCCTGATTAATCCGGGCAGACAAAGCTTCCCGCTGCTCATTGGTGCTACTCGCGGCGTCTTCTGCGCGGTAGATCCATGTGGCCATCAAGGAGCCGTTCTTGGCGAGAACCACGCCATCATCAACGAGCGCGGCATAGTTCAGCAAGTCCGCCAACCCGGCATGCTTGCCACGATGCTTGGCCAGCTTGTTGCGACGCGCCTGTTGCACAGCCGCCTGGGCAAGGAGAGCAATCAGGGTCAGGCCCGCAATTGCGATGATAACCGCCAGAGAGGCCAGAGCGAGCGAGGGAGTCATTACCGTTTCTTCCCCGGTTGACGATACTGTCGGCCCTGCCCTTCGGTGTTCACGCGAAAGGGAGTGGAGCGGGCCGGGTAGTAGCTTTGGAAACGAAGGTGCCGGACGGCCACGAAACGCATGAGCGGATCGGCTTTGCCCATCTTCTGGGCAGCCCAAAGGCCTGCAAACCAGATAAATAGGCCAGCTAGCCACGCCTTAGGGGAGTCGATGGCCGGGCCAATCAAGGCACCGGCCAACAACCCACAGAGCATCACGATTTCGCGGTCACCGCCCATCAGAAGGTTCGGGCGAACGCCCGAACGGCGAATGGCGATCGACCTGATTTTCATGTTACTGCCCGTGGCTCGCGACCGAAGCGACAGAGCTGATCATCGCCCCGCCACTCGAAATCGAGGACAGCATGGCATTGGCGCCGACCAGCAGGCTGACGACCAGCACCAGCATCATGAGGGTTCGGACGAAGCCGTTGAGATCCCCGCCCAGGACAAGCACACCGCCAGCAGCCACGATGCCGACAATCGCGAAGGCATAGGCAATCGGACCAGTTGCCGACTGGCGGATCTGCGTCAGGTAGGACTCATACGGCAGGCCGCCGCCCGAAGTCGATGCATAGGCACTATGGGGCCAGAGCATCGCAAGCAGAATGATGGCGGCCACCAGCGCCAGTTCAAGATATGCCGGGTTACGAACCTGGCTCAAACGCAGCGTATTCATAATATGACCTCACAGTGATCGAAATTGGTAGGCTCCGCCCGCAAAGCCCTGAACTTCGAGGATGGATTGAATGCGCCGGCCTTGCTCCGGCGTGCGGGCGATGTGGACAATCAGGTGAACCGCTTCTGCAATGAGGGGTTCGATGGGGTGCGGCGCATCAGCGTGCATGCTGATGAGCATTTGAAGGCGGCTAAGACCCGCCTCTGCATTGTTCGCATGAAGCGTTGCAGCGCCGCCTTCGTGGCCAGTGTTCCAGGCCATGAGGAGATCCAGTGCTTCTGGCCCGCGAACTTCGCCAACAAGAATGCGATCAGGCCGCATTCTGAGCGTGGTCCTGAGAAGAGCCGTCATGTTAGCTGTAGCAGACGTATGAAAAAGCACGGAATTTCTTGCTGCACACTGGATTTCTCCAGTGTCCTCAATAATTACAAGGCGCTCTTCGGGATCTGTGGCCACCATTTCATTGATGATGGCATTGACGAGGGTAGTCTTCCCTGAGCCGGTGCCGCCAATGACTAGAATGTTCCGGTGGCGCTTGACCGCATCAATGATGATTGTGCGTTGGGCATCATTCATCACACCATTCGCAACGTATTGATCGAGCGTAAAAATGCTAACAGCTTTCTTACGGATCGCGAAGGATGGTTTGGAAACCAGAGGTGGGATCTGACCCGCGAAGCGGCTACCGTCCAAGGGCCACTCACATTCGAGAATAGCCTGATCTTGGGTAACGATCTTACCGTGATAACCGGCCACACCACGAAGAATTGACTCTGCCCGGTGCGCTTCAACCGAGCCAATCTCGGTCATCTTTTGCCCAAGGCGCTCCAACCAGAGCGATCCATCGGGGTTTAACATAACCTCAATAGTTGCTGGGTCATTGAGCGCGCTGAGGAGAAGTTCACCGCAGTCGCGGCGCAGCTTTTCGCATGCGCGCGACTTCATGCTGTCGGAGACTTCGGGAGTGGAGTTCGTCACAGTTCGTTCCCAGCCCCCACCCTAACGGGGAGCTTTCGACTGCTTTACCGAACCGAACGAACAAAAACAACTTATAAATCGAACCGGCGAGACGTAAAAATTCTCACCGGGCAGTTATGCCCTTTTTGGCGATTATCCTTTCAGGCGGCTCTTTGCGGCAGCTTCCCAGACGCGAATTTGCGCCGCACAGAACTTATCGACCAAGGCGGTGACGATCTCGTAACCCTTGGGAGCCTGCTGTGCGCTCTCAGCGCTCAACAGCTCAATCACAGAAACTCCGAGGGCTTCGGCAATCTTCTCGATCGTTTCGAGTGTCGGATTGCTTTTCAAATTGACGATCTCGGATACCACAGACTTGGAGATACCCGCTTCCTGAGCGAGGTCTTGCAGCCGCTTCCTTTGTGCCTTGAGAAGGCGTACAACGTTGAGGGCCAAGATATCCTTATTGGTCTGCGTCATGGATGCCCGTTCAGAGTGTTTCGCCGCTAAACAGTCCGATGGCAAAACGGCCACCTGCTGTCAAAAAAATCCGTGGCGCATCTTCGCGAAAGTTCGCTTTCATGCAAGCCTCTTTACCATTAATTTAGATTAGTCGCAAAAGGTCCCGGACCGGGGAGCCTGCACTCACGACAGAGTGCGCCTTGACGGATATATCAATCCCTCATTGCGTTGTGTTGCATTTATGTCCTATGGCCCTCGACCGATCCGGCCATTTCAACAGAGCGTGGCCGGATACAATCGAGATTCTGGGCTCTTAACCCAGCTAAAGACGCAATCTATCCACCCGAGCCAGTGGAGTAATAATGGGCGACACTTACACCAAACGGCTGAATTATAGCCGTAAATATGCCGGTGAACGCCGACGCCAGTTGAAAGAGCAAGGCTTTACGATGATCACATTGGCGCTATCGCCCGCTGCGGTTCAAGCCGTCGATGCAGTCAAAAAGGGTGCGCGTCTAAAATCAAGAGAATCTGCCATCAACACGGTAATGTCCAGCCTCCCGGACGAGCATATCCAAGCAATCATCAAGAAATGTGACAAATAGGCAGCGAAGAAACGCCGTCATGGTTATGGCGGCGGCAGGCACTCCTTTTACGGCCTGCCCCGCTTTTCAAAAACCTTTCGGCAGAAGCCAATAAAGGCAGCGTCAGGATCTCGCGGAGCTTCTGTCGCCCATTCTCGCCATTCTGCTTCCAGCACGTAAATGTCCCAGCCTTGCGCTGCCTCCCGTGCGGCCTGGTACGTGGAAGGCTTGAGAGCCGGGATCACGGTAAGATCGCTAGCCGGTTCGGGCTCCATCATTGTCCCACGGTTACGGAAAACGACCTTATCGCCATCGAAACCGACATGATAATCTGGCAAGTGATCCCCTTTCACCAGATCTGACACCAGACGCTTGAACTCTTTGAGGCGCGACCTGGAACCACATTTGTTGTGCAACAAGGGTAACCCGATTTCCCACCTCATTTGGCGCCCGCAATGCTTACGTGCGATTTCATAAATGCGGCGCTCGATAGGCTTGCGCAGCCGGAAGTAGTCCCGATGCAACGTGAGCACTTCATCAGCACGGATTGCGTTAAAAACCCAATCAGAAAGTGTGATTTCACATGAAAGAAGCCTTCCATCCAAACCATTATGGCGCCTGATCGAAGATGAATCAATCAAGCCGAACGTATCGGTTTGCTCCTCACTACCAGTACGAATATTTGTCGTAATCGTAGTACCTCTGATCCGCTCAATTGCTTCCTGAAGGGCTTCATAATCCTTCCCGGAGGTTCCTCTATTCGTAAAAACAAGAAGCTCGCGGCTGTTGATGCTAACCCGTTTTGAAACGGGTTCCCCCTTCCTGAGTTTGGCCATGAGCTGGCTAATGCAGTAGATCAGAATATCTTTGTCGTAGATGGTAGCCAGGCCCTTCACGCTGGGCGTCACTTGCAACCATTGCCCGTTATTTTCATACCGGCGCATAGCCACATCAGGCTTCTTCGATAGCGAAAAAAATGGATGCTCCATCTCCTGCATCACATCTTTCAGGACGGCATCCGCCACATCGCAAATGAACAAGTCATGCTGCGAGTGGCGCTCCGGCAGAAGCGGGGAGACATTGGCGAGATTCGTGGTTTCACACACCATGGCTTCATAATCGTGGTTTCACACACCGCGTCAACCAAAATTCGTGGTATCACACACTCCGCCCGAACTTTTCGGGGTTTCACACACCGGGATGCCAGATTCGGGGTTTTACACACCATGCCAAGTTATTCGGGGTTTTACACACCGGCAGGCCGGATTCGGGGTTTTACACACCGCGCCAAGTTGTTCGTGGTTTCACCCACCTTATGCAGGGGGCCGAGGCAACACTAGCCGCATGGCCAAGCATCACAGCGAGGTCGTTAGGCTGGAAAATTGCCTCCCTTTTAGGGTGAAAAGTGCCATTTAGGCCCTTCGTGGTATCACACACCGGCAACAGGGTTTTACACACTGGGGTTCGGGGTTTCACACACCGGGCCCCCTGAAAAAGCCTATTATTTTCAGCGATATGTCGGAACGTTATCCACAGCGTAACACGATTCTAACACAAGATTAACACCTCGCGCGTGCGCGCGCGAGAACGGGCATTTCTTGTACTTTCAAAACGGTTTAGCTTGCAGCGAGAGAATCGCGCCTAGGGAATGCACCCTCAGAAGGCTTATCAGTGGGTCTGAGGGCAACGGTGGGGCTACTACCCATCAGACGCGCTAGAGGAGGGTTGATCTCTCACAAGCATAAGCGTCGGTTTCCTATCGCTTTTCCCGCCAAGGCAGAGGATTTGATTTGTTCAGCCGCTAAACGTTTATGTCCTATTCCAGCCTGTCCAATGCGCTCAAAAACAACTTTTGCGTTGACACTAGGCGAGGGTTTGTTAGAGTTCGATATACCCAATCATCGAGTAAGCCCCATGCTAGCCGGATTGAAAAACACCCAGAGCCAACGCTCCAGCCCTCAACAAAGACCGCTGCGGTTTGCGCTCGACCTCCTTTGGGCTGGCACGGTTTTGACTTGGCCTGTGATGCGTTTCATCTGGCCTCTCTATGGCGTTTGGAGGCTGTTCGCTTGGATGTGGTATTCCGCTGATCCGACCCGACACGAAGGGCTCCGGTTTCTTGGATTTTTCCTCTTTTACGCGTTTCTTCAGTGGTTTGGTGCCTATTACAAGCCAGTCCACTTCAAGCGCTGATCAACCGCTTAGCCGCAATGGTTTGTTTGTCTGGCAATCAACCGGTTCCGAATGCCGTGACCGGGCATCGCGCACACGCATCTGAGCGCATCTCAGCTACGCATCCGACACCGTGATGACCGTGCTGGGCTTCGCCCTACTCATAGCCCTTTAGGAAATCACATATCGCTATGAAATAGCGGTGTTTTTGGGAAATTAGTGATGAAAACTCTTGTGATCGCTAATCAGAAGGGAGGGGTTGGGAAAACCGCCACCTTCGTTCACCTCGTCTTTGATTACGCTGCGCGTGGCCTGAAAATTGCGGCCATCGACCTCGACACACAAGGCAACGCCAGCTTCACGCTTGCAGCACACAAAACTGGTGTTTTGTCTTCAGACCTTTATCTGAAGCCCAGCATTGATGCTTTGATCCCAACGGATAACGTGGCGCTCGTTGAAGCAGATCCAAGTCTGGCCGAGATTGAGCGCTTGCCGCTTGCAGATGGAATCAAAGCCCTTCGGCAGAAAATCACGGCAATGGAAGAGGCTGGTTTCGATCTCTGCCTCATCGATACCGCGCCTAGCTTGGGAGTGGCGATGGCCAGCGCACTGGCCGTCGCAGACTTCGTGGTATCACCCATCGAGCTGGAAGTTTACAGCTTCCAGGGTATCACCTCACTTGTCACGACCATTACAAACATCCGCGACAACGTTAATCCCAACCTTAACTGGCTCGGCATGATCCCGGCCAAGTACGATGCCCGAAATCCAAGGCATCGCAACAACCTCGCCACGTTGCGGGAAAGCTATCCAAGCCTTGTCCTCAACCCGGTAGGCAATCGCAGCTCGATCGCGGAGGCTCTGGAAACATCAAAGCCAGTTTGGGCCATCCAGAGGACAGCTGCCCGAAAGGCCGCGCAGGAAGTGCGCGCAGTAAATCAGCAAATTTTTGATATGATGGTGGAGTAAGTAGCCATGGCCCCGAAAAACACACCGGCTGCTCAGGCTAAGCCGGCTCTTGCCGGTATGGGTGATCTTTCGTCTCTCCTGGCAAAGCCAAAGGGCCCCGCGACTGACGCGGGTAGCCCACGGGAAATGTCGGTAAAGGACATTGAGGAAGATCCTGATCAGCCTCGCGTCACCTTTGACCAGGAGGCGTTGGACGAACTTGCGGAAACCATCCGCGATCGTGGTGTGAAAACGCCGATTTCCGTTCGCCCCCATCCTGATCGGCAAGGGGCATACATCATCAATCATGGTGCGCGGCGTTACCGCGCCTCCATCATTGCGGGCAAAACCACGATCCCGGCGTTTATCGACGCGGATTACAACAGCACAGACCAGGTGGTTGAGAACCTACAGCGCGAGGCGTTGTCGGCGCGCGAAGTTGCTGACTTCATTGGTCGAGAGCTGTCCTCCGGACGGAAGCAGGCGGACATTGCTCGTGCCCTTGGGAAAAGCCGAGGCTGGGTGAGCCAACACGCTACCCTGCTCGATCTCCCCGACGCGATCGCAGTCCTCTTTAACTCTGGCGGATTGTCGGACGTTGCGCTGATCAATGAAATTTGCGTTCTACATCGGGATTACGCGGATGATGTGGAGGAATGGCTGAATGCTCCCTCCACAATCATTACCCGCGAAAGCTTCCGCATTCTTCGTTCGATGCTGCGGGATGAGGGATCGGCGGCTAAGGAAGAGCAACCGGAATCCGGTAAGGCATCCAAGGATAAGGGCAAGGCCTCTAAGGAGGCCGAGAGTGCTAGTTCGGTTGATAGCGACCCTTCAAAGATCAAAAAAGCTATCGTGGCTATCAGCTATGATGGCAGGAACGGGCGGCTCATTCTGAACAAGCGTCCGAGCGATGAAGGTCGATTTTGGATTAAATGCGATGATGATGGTGAAGAGATCGACGTATCAGCCGATCAAATCATTCTTCTTAGCTTAATCGAAGGGTAATATCCTTCTAAGATGATTATCGGGCGCCAATCCTCTTGATTGGCGCCTATTTTTTTGGAGCCTTGACATGCTTCTAGGCAATAAGATCGCTGAAGCTCTTTCAAGTGGCGTTCTTAAAGACAACACGCTTTCCAATCTCTCCGATGCGCTTGACTTGCAGGCCTCTACCTTCCGACAGGAAGCTATCAATTCGCCGGATCGGGAGATTGTGCTTGGAAAGCTGGAGCTACTGGCGGTGTGTGTCGATCAGGTTGATCAGATTTGCGGTGCAGCTGAGGCGCGCTTGCAAGTTTTGGAAGCGTCGAAACCCGGCTTTTTTTCGAGGCAATCGACCCGCGATCAGTGGCAGCAGAAGGTCTACAATGCTCGTGAGCAGGTGATGATCGTCCACGATAAGCAGGCACATATCCATACGATGCGTGACGAGGTGGCGCAGCATCTGAATGATGCTTCTCAAAAGCCTCCGGTGGTCAAACTCAATACGAGTGGTGCCACGCAGGATTTCAGCGAAACTGAGATCGCGAGAAAAGCCCATATCAAGTTTTTAGAGGAGAAGCGGCAGCGAGGCCGTGGTAAGGATGTTGATGATATGGATGCCGAGCAAGATCTGCATGAAACTCGCAATGCAGGGCGGCGCTTGAGTTTGAATCGAGAGCGCTAAGCATTTATGGGCGTCTGCCGACCGGACAAATCCGGCCGGCACCGCGCTCTACTCGCCTGGCTTTGCCAGGCTCCCCGAGCCACAAAGTGTCTCGGCCCTTCGGGTAGCGATCGCTGACGCAGCTCAACGCCGCACGGCTTTTCCTTTGCCGCTAGGAAGCATCGCGGCATTCACTGGCGCCGCCGCATTCTTAATTCGGCCATTGTCACTCACCATGGGAATGGCGGTGCGGCCAATCCCTGACGCGCTGGTGAAAAACACCGTGCCGCGACAGCCAACAATGGTGCATCGATCCAATCTATCAATGAGCGTGGCGCCCGGACCATGAAGCAGGATCTGCTCTGCGACATTCACACGGTGCTGTATACCGCAGGTGTCACACTGCGATCGAACATAGGCCTTGTTGGCATGCAGAGCGCCTAAATTCAGGGTCCACTTTGGGAAGATTTTGAGCGTTGTCATACCCTTCATATTACGATGAGCGGATATAAACGTCTATACTCTGTCCTCCGGCACAGAATTTATATTTCATAATCAGGCCCTTTGGGCAGTGTGCATTGGGGGCCGCTGCGCGTCCCATGTTTTTTGCTCAGGGGGGTGACCCCCCCTGAGGCGCAAGGGCCAAGCCGTCGCGGCTGCGCCGCGCTTGGTGTGCGGGGGCACCCCAACCTTCCGCGCTTCGCTTGTGCAGGTTGGGGCCCCTCCCCCGCACAGCCCTTGCCCCTCATCCCCCCTTCTTCCCGCCAGGAAGAAGTTGCGGCCCGCCTTCGCTGCAACACCATCAGGAGTTTGCACCATGACCCTCACCACCAAGCTTTCCCTGCTCCGCCTCGCACCTTCCAATGTGCGCAAGGTTGCCCCCTCCCCTGCGGGAATCGAACAGCTTGCGAGTGACATTGCCGCGCATGGCATCGTCCAGAGTCTGGCAGTCTATAAGGAAGGGCGGCATTTCCACGTCTTTGCTGGCGGTCGCCGCTTGCGCGCGCTGAATTTCCTGAAAGAGGCCAAAACCATTTCCGGCGATTTTGATGTGCCGGTGATCGTTCGCACCAAAGCCGAAGCGGTCGAACTCTCAATCGTTGAGAACGCTCAGAGAGAGAGCATGCACCCTGCTGATAGCATTCGAGCTTTCAAGACGCTTCGTGATGAAAGCGGCATGGGAGCGGAAGATATTGCTGCTCGCTTTGGCTATTCGGTTGGCCATGTGAGAAAGCTGCTGTGTCTCGGGTCTCTCGCTCCTGCTTTGATCGATGCCATGGGGGAAGATCGTTTGGGCATCGAGGCAGCGCGGGCTCTGACCTTGACTGACGATCAGGCTTTGCAGGCAAAGCTCTTTGAGACATTTGGGGACAGTGCCTATCGGATCAGGTCGGCGCTCACAGCCGAAAAGATGGCCGTTTGGAGCGGTGTTTTCCGGTTTGTGGGCCCCGAAGCCTATGAGCAAGCCGGTGGAACCATCACCGCTGACCTGTTTAACAAGGTGGAGGAAGGCTATGCAGACGACGCGGCGTTGGTGCATGATCTGGCCTTGGAAAAGCTTGAAGTCCATCGGCAGGAGCTGATCGAGCAGGGCTGGAAGACGGTCGAGGTCTGCGTAAGTCGCCCTGACAATCTCTACTGCCGTCCAAGCCTACTCCCTATCAGCCGCGATCCGAACGATGCGGAAGCGCTGGAAATCAAGGGTATCAAGGACGCCATTGTCGAGGCCGAAAACGGAGAACCTGACGAAGGAACCATTTGCGATCTTTACGAGGATCTGCGCGTCGCGGAGGACCGTCTCAAAGGATATCCCGCCGAACTTCGCTCCCAAAATGGCGTGATTGCTGTCATCGGGAACAAGGGCGAGCTTGAGGTGCATTACCTGCGTCTGCAGAAGGAGGAAACCCACGCCCGCCCAGCTCGGGAAAAGGTAGCAGAGGGTGCCTACTCCAAGCCTCTTCTTGAGCAACTGACGGCAATCCGCTCAATTGCATTGCAGGATGCAGTAGCCAATGATCCTGCATTGGCTCTCGATATTTTGCTCGACACTCTGACGGGGCAATATTTCCACAAGACCCATTCCTTTGATTTTCCCGCGCAAATCAACATCGAGCGTCACGCGCCCAAGATCGATGACAGTCTGATCGCTGGTGGAGGCATCAATCACGTTCATGCTCTTTTGGCCGATAGGTTTGGCGATATCCCAGCGGAAGGCCGCTTTGCTGCAATCCGTGGAATGGATCAGGCAATGAAAATGCATCTTCTGGCTGGATTGGTCGGGGCGAGCCTGAATGCCACGATCACCAACGCCCATATTAATACCCAAAAGGTCAATTCGGCTGATGCTTACGCCGAAGCTGCTGCGCTGAATCTTAGCCAGTGCTGGGCTCCGAATGTCGAGCTTTTTAGCCGGATGAAGAAGCCTGATCTCTTGGCGATCCTCAAAGAGCATTGTGGTCATGATGCTGCTGAAAACTGCGCGAAGCTGAAGCGCAGCGAGTTGGCGCAGGAAGTGTCAGAGCGCATTCCTCATGGCTGGTTGCCTGCCCCTATGACCATTGGCGGACTTCTGGGTGAGAAGGCCTCCAACCCTGATGAAGCATCTGATTGTTTGGATCAGGAGTTGGAAGCCGCCTGATTTATAGCGGGCGGGGAGAAGGTCCCCGCCCCTCCCTCACAATTTTGCTTGGCACTCGACTTGGAATGTTGAATAATTCCCGTGTTGGCAGGACGAAGGCGAAATGTCCTTCCAGCACATGGTGCAGCCGATGGCGCTTTAGCGGCGCCATCGGCCCCCCCCTCCCTTTCCAAGAAGTCAGCACGGTAAGACCGAGCGTTTAGCCGCTAAACGGAGTCCATGGGGCGCGCGTTTAGCGGCTAAACATTTTCATGGCCGCAGAAGGTAGGATTTCACACCGGGGGTTTGGCCCTTCGGGCAGTGTGAAGTGAGGTCCGCTGCGCGGCCCACGTTTTTTGCTCAGGGGGGGGAACCCCCCTGAGGCGCAAGGGCCAAGCCGTCGCGGCTGCGCCGCGCTTGGTGTGCGGGGGCACCCCAACCTTCCGCGCTTCGCTTGTGCAGGTTGGGGCCCCTCCCCCGCACAGCCCTTGCGCCTCAGTCCCCCTTCTTCCCGCCAGAAAGAAGTTGCGGCCCGCCTTCGCTGCAACACCATCAGGAGTTTGCACCATGACCCTCACCGCTCCCACACCTGCCACCCATGGGTATAAAGCCGCCGTTGCAGCACTTAACGATGACTTTCGGCAGTGCATCAATCGCCCGACAGGCCACAATCGCGTTAGGTTGACGCCTGCCGTTTCGGAGCTGATTGGCGACGTTCGGGAGTGGCCTGCCTACCTCCGTCAAAAGCTTATGCTCCGTGAGGTGATGAATTATTCCGACTTTTCGGGGGGCAATGACCCTTATGCCGAGCACGATCTTGGTGACTTCACCTGGCGCGAGCACCGTTTGACTTGGACGATCGATTATTACGATCTTGACCTGAAATGGCGGTCGCCCAACCCGGCAGACCCCGCTGTCACGGCCCGCGTCATGACCATTGCCTTGGCCGAGGAATACTAAGCCCCGCGTCAGAACAGGGAAGGCCTTGCATGGCCTTCCCGCATATCCCGATAGGCCCGAGGCAAAGTATGTCCTTTGAAATTGCAAACCGCATTCAAATTAGCGAGATCACCGCTGGCCGTGACGAGGCTATCACCAAATGGCTGGCCGCCTATGACAGCTTTCATACCCTCACCACTGACGCCGGGAAAATCTGCATTGGCGGTGGGATCAATCTAACGTGTGGGTCGAGAGGAGTGAACCGCGATGGCGATACTTCCCTGACACAGGCGTTCTTGTCTCGGGCTGATCACGTTGTTCACGACCGTGAAACCCGGAAAATCATCACCACGCCTGCGCGCGATCACTTTGAAACGCTCCTCACCTACTCCGTTGACCGCCTTTGCTGGCGAAATCTGATGGATACGCTTGGCTTCGATCAGCTTTTAGATCGACAGGCCCGCGAAGAGTTTCGCAACAGCTTGAATAAGTCCCCTATTCCTTTCACTGCTGAAAATGCCGCAGCAACATTCGGGAACATTTGGGAGAATCGCCGCGCTCTCTTTTTGAGGGGTATTGCGAATACATTTTCAAATCTTGATCGCCGTTTCCGCTCTCATGATGGATTTAAGATCGGAAGCCGCCTTATCCTTGATGGATCGCTTGAGGAAGGTGGCTCATCTTGGAAGCATTATGAACGCCGAGACACCTTGCGGGATGTTGAGCGCGTGTTTCGTGAGTTGGAGGGTAAGGAACCGCTGTCGGAGGCGATCAGCATTTCTTCGCTGGTAACGCGCGCTTCTAAGATGCCACGTCCACACGTCATCGAAGGAGAATATTTCCGCATCAGGTTATTTTCCAACGGCAACCTTCATTTGTGGTTCGAGCGAAAGGACCTGTTGGAGCAGGTGAATAAGCTGCTGGCGGAATATTATGGCGAGGCGATCGGAGATAGTTACACCACAACCGAGGCTGATGACGCGCCAGAATTCCACCTCACACCAGCCAAGAATTTTGGGGCGTTCCACTCTTCTGAGGCGGTTGCCGATAAGGTTATGAGGTACGCGGAAATTCATGACGGTATGTCAGTCCTTGAGCCCAGTGCGGGAACCGGAATGCTTGCCAATGCTGCGCGAAAGTGCGGTGGCCTCGTTAGCTGCGTTGAGATCCAGCCCGGATATGCCTTCGAGCTGGAGGCCGTGCATGGGTTCGTGAATGTTCAGCAAGCGGACTTCCTCACATTAAGGGCTGGCGAGCAATTTGACCGGGTTGTGATGAATCCTCCATTCGATCACGGTCGCGACTGCGACCATGTGACCCATGCTTATCAATTCCTCAAACCCGGGGGCATTCTGGTTGCGGTCATGAGTGCTAGAGCCGAGTACCGCGAAGACAAGCGTCACAAGGCCTTCAGGGCGTTGGTAGAGCATGCCGAGGCAGCATATGGTCGGAATAAGTGGCACGATCTCCCGGCAGGGTCGTTCGCCCACGTCGGAACGAATGTGAACACCGTCATTTTGGTGCTCAGAAAGCCGAGATGAGTTCAGAGGGGGGGGGGGAGGTGGGAAATTCCCCTCTTGCCCCTCCCTGACCCTTACAGGGCCTCAGGAGCGTGCATTCTAAGGGCAGTGGCACGAGACTGGCACGCTCGCATTGTTGAGAGGCCAGCGAGGGGGCTAGCCGCCCCCTCGGGAACAGGGCCAGCCCTGTCCCCTCACCCCTGCAAATGTTTCATTCAAGATAGTGCCGCAATGCGGCGCGTCTTTGTGGTCATGATCCAAGATGGATCACGACCAGGCCAAGGTGGGCTGCGCCCCCCTCGGCGGCAAGGGCCAAGCCGTCGCGGCTGCGCCGCGCTTGGTGTGCGGGCGGCACCCCAACCTTCCGCGCTTCGCTTGTGCAGGCTGGGGCCCCTCCCCCCGCACAGCCCTTGCCGCCTTCACCCCCCTTTCGCTCGATGAGCGCCAAAGAAATTAGAGCCATCGCCTTCGGCTCGATACGAAAGGGAATGCACCATGGATGCCACCATTGACACACTGGCGGGCCAGTTGATTGCCGCTGACCTCGTGGCCAATGAGTTTCTTCTGGACCTCAACCGTTGCCTGTCTGTGCCGCGTGGCTTTCCTCTTTGCGCGCCGTGGAATTTGCCGTCGCGGCTGATGCAATCGCCTATCGAGGTGATCCGTGCTGAAGGCGATAGCCCGCGCAAGCTGGGCTTGAAGCATCCCGGCCTTGCCGATCACCCCTTTGTGCAATTCGTCGAGGCGAAGTTGGGCGTCCAGATCGCGCGTGAGGGTGTGGTGAATGCCTATGGCGTTTCAACGAGCGAGGCGGCCCGTTATCACCATGCCGTTGATCTTATTTCCGCCGGTCAATGGCGGGCCTTGATCGACACCATCCATTTTTCCGAGATCCGTTCGGTCTTTGCCGCCATTGCCTATGGCCTGTCTTACTCGCATCATGAAAGTGCTACTAAGAGCGGCCTCATTTCAATTGCTGCTGCTCGTGAGATCATGCGCGAAGTGAGCGCATTTGAGCCGGAGGATCGTGTTGAACTGATGCTGCGGTTTGCGCCTCCCTCAGTGACCAAGCCGGAAGGAAGCGCGGAGCATTGGCCTATCAATGATACCACTGCCCTTTGCCCCGAGGAAAAGGCATGGGGTTACATCATCGGGCATGAAGATGGATGGTTCACCTTTGACCGAGCTGGATTTGCCCAATGGTCCGAGCAGGGCCGTGCCCGTTATGCTGCGGGCGATGCCGCCAGCTTTACCGAGCAAAACGGGCAGGCCGCTTTCGCCTTCTAAGGCGGAGGCGGTAGGCCAGCGAGGGGGCTAGCCGCCCCCTCGGGAACAGGGCCAGCCCTGTCCCCTCACCCCTGCAAATGTTTCATTCAAGATAGGGCCGCAATGCGGCGCGTCTTTGTGGTCATGATCCAAGATGGATCACGACCAGGCCAAGGTGGGCTGCGCCCCCCTCGGCGGCAAGGGCCAAGCCGTCGCGGCTGCGCCGCGCTTGGTGTGCGGGCGGCACCCCAACCTTCCGCGCTTCGCTTGTGCAGG
>NZ_JABVZR010000005.1 GCF_017163935.1 Novosphingobium terrae
TGTGAATGGGTTTTTTCTCTCCCTTTATGGGGGAGTTTAAGCACGCCAGCGATAATGCCTGGCGACGACCTACTCTTCCAACGCTTGAGCGTTAGTACCATTGGCGCGGACAGGTTTCACGGCCGAGTTCGAGATGGGATCGGGTGGGTCACTGTTGCTATGGTCACCAAGCAATATGGCTAGCGTGCTTTAAGCAAGCATGAGGCAGGTTCGTAACCTGCCCTGTCAGGGAGACCCTGACGGCTTGCTGCGGTGTGTTTTTTAATCAGATGTTGTGATCGGCTGTGACGATTGTCCGCCTTCACGATGCGCTGCTTGTCTGGGGTTTAGTCCAGAACCTGTGCAGGCCTCTTAGTGATGGTGGGGTTCATCAAGCATGAACAGAGTGATTAGGACCGGTTAGCTCCATGCGTTACCGCACTTCCACACCCGGCCTATCAACGTGATGGTCTATCACGACTCGAAGATACCTTATCTTGAGGGAGGCTTCCCGCTTAGATGCTTTCAGCGGTTATCCCGTCCATGCATAGCTACCCTGCTGCGCTCCTGGCGGAACGACAGGTACACCAGAGGCATGTTCACCCCGGTCCTCTCGTACTAGGGGCAACTCCTCTCAAGTATCGACGCCCACGGCAGATAGGGACCAAACTGTCTCGCGACGTTCTGAACCCAGCTCACGTACCACTTTAATTGGCGAACAGCCAAACCCTTGGGACCTGCTCCAGCCCCAGGATGTGATGAGCCGACATCGAGGTGCCAAACGATTCCGTCGATATGAGCTCTTGGGAATCATCAGCCTGTTATCCCCGGCGTACCTTTTATCCGTTGAGCGATGGCCCTTCCACGAGGGACCACCGGATCACTATGACCGACTTTCGTCTCTGCTCGACTCGTCAGTCTCGCAGTCAGGCAGGCTTATGCCATTGCACTCTAACAGCCGGTTTCCAACCGGCCTGAGCCTACCATCGCGCGCCTCCGTTACTCTTTAGGAGGCGACCGCCCCAGTCAAACTACCCGCCACAGAGGGTCCCCGAACCGGCTAACGGTCCTGGGTTAGACATCAGAAAACAACAGGGTGGTATTTCACCTATGGCTCCACGTCAGCTGGCGCCGACGCTTCAAAGCCTCCCACCTATGCTACACAATTCTTTCCTAATGCCACTCTGAAGCTGCAGTAAAGGTGCACGGGGTCTTTCCGTCTAACCGCGGGTACTCCGCATCTTCACGGAGAATTCAATTTCGCTGAGCATATCCTGGAGACAGTGGGGAAGTCGTTACGCCATTCGTGCAGGTCGGAACTTACCCGACAAGGAATTTCGCTACCTTAGGACCGTTATAGTTACGGCCGCCGTTTACCGGGGCTTCAATTCGGAGCTTGCACTCCTCCTCTTAACCTTCCGGCACCGGGCAGGCGTCAGACCCTATACGTCGTCTTGAAGCCGACTTAGCAGAGTCCTGTGTTTTTGCTAAACAGTCGCTACCCCCTGGCCTGTGCCCCCCACAAATGCTTGCGCATAAATGGGGCCTCCTTCTTCCGAAGGTACGGAGGCAATTTGCCGAGTTCCTTCAGGATACTTCTCTCAAGCGCCTTGGTATACTCTACCTGACCACCTGTGTCGGTTTCGGGTACGGTCTATACGGTGGGGCTATTTCCTGGAACCTCTTCAAAGCCTGACCAATCCAATAAGGCCAGACAATTCACGAGATCCGTCACACACCACCAGGCCCACGAATATTAACGTGGTTCCCATCGACTACCCCCTTCGGGCTCGTCTTAGGGGCCGGCTCACCCTGCTCAGATTAGCTTTAAGCAGGAACCCTTGGTCTTTCGGCGAGAGGGCATCTCACCCTCTTTATCGCTACTCATGTCAGCATTCGCACTTCCGATACCTCCACGACCCATTACCAGATCGCTTCACAGGCTTACGGAACGCTCCGCTACCGCGTGGTTCAAAGAACCACACCCTAAGCTTCGGTGCACGTCTTGAGCCCCGTTACATCTTCGCCGCAGGAACCCTTGTTTAGACCAGTGAGCTGTTACGCTTTCTTTAAAGGATGGCTGCTTCTAAGCCAACCTCCTGGTTGTTTTGGGATTCCCACATGCTTTCCCACTTAGACGTGACTTGGGGACCTTAGCTGTAGGTTAGGGCTGTTTCCCTTTTGACGACGGACCTTAGCACCCGCCGTCTGTCTGCCGGATAAGACTCGTTGGTATTCGGAGTTTGGTTAGTATTGGTAGATCTCGCGACCCCCGCAACCATCCAGTGCTCTACCCCCAACGGCATAAATCCGACGCTCTACCTCAATAGATTTCGCGGAGAACCAGCTATTTCCCGGTTTGATTGGCCTTTCACCCCTAAACACAACTCATCCGACAATTTTTCAACATTGAACGGTTCGGCCCTCCAGTGCGTGTTACCGCACCTTCAGCCTGGTCATGCCTAGATCACCGGGTTTCGGGTCTAATGCATCATACTCTGGCGCCCTATTCAGACTCGCTTTCGCTGCGCCTACACCTAACGGCTTAAGCTCGCATGATACATTAAGTCACTGACCCATTATGCAAGAGGTACGCAGTCACTCCTCAAGGAAGCTCCTACTGCTTGTAAGCATTCGGTTTCAGGTACTGTTTCACTCCCCTCATCGGGGTGCTTTTCACCTTTCCCTCACGGTACTGGTTCGCTATCGGTCATGTACGAGTATTTAGGCTTGGAGGGTGGTCCCCCCATGTTCAGACAGGATTTCACGTGTCCCGCCCTACTCGAGTCCTGTCTCCTCACATTCGCATACGGGGCTGTCACCCGCTATGGCCAGTCTTTCCAAACTGTTCTGCTTATTTAGAGACAGGCACTGGCCTGGTCCGCGTTCGCTCGCCACTACTAACGGAATCTCGGTTGATGTCTTTTCCTCCAGGTACTGAGATGTTTCAGTTCCCCGGGTTCGCTTCACCAAAGCTATTTTATTCACTAAGGTGATACCTTATCCACCTCACTCACTTACTGATTTCTCAGCAAACGAGAGAAATGGTGAAGGTGGGTTTCCCCATTCGGAAATCGCCGGATCAAAGTTTGCTCACAACTCCCCGACGCTTATCGCAGCGTGCCACGTCCTTCTTCGCCTGTACATGCCAAGGCATCCACCAAATGCTCTTACCTCACGCTTGAGAACCCACACCATCAATAACAGGCCTGCATAAAACCTGCATCGTTCTAGGCGTAGGACAATAATCTCAGCCAGATTTACAACATCTGTAGTAACACGTCCGCCATATTGGTTCTTGCCATCAACGAGGCGACCCCCGCTGCGCAAAAACCGACGTCGCGTCACCGCGTCGATTAAAAAACCCATTCACAATGTCAAAGAAGCGGGCAAATCCCGCATGCCATCCGCCCAAAGGCGAGTGGAAGAAACGTTCTCTTCATCTCATATGGAAACACAAACCACAAAAGTGGTGGAGCCTATCGGGATCGAACCGATGACCTGATGCTTGCAAAGCAACCGCTCTCCCAGCTGAGCTAAGGCCCCGCCGTAAAGCCGCTGCGCCAAGATGGTGGGCCGAGCAAGAGTTGAACTTGCGACCTCACGCTTATCAGGCGTGCGCTCTAACCACCTGAGCTACCGGCCCATCCTGGCGCCAGCACTGACCACAAGGCCAGCGGCTCACGAGCCAGAAGGCAGATGGCCAACTCAGGCAGTCAGCAAAACCGCTTCAAGCGCTTGCCGGATAAGCCGGAAGCGCGAAGCCAGCCTTGCTGGTTTCCATAAAGATGAAGGGACATGAGGACGACGGCAATGTTCTTAGAATTGAGCGAAGCTCTTTCTCCGTCTAGCAGAGACGCTTTCGTTCAAATCCTTAGAAAGGAGGTGATCCAGCCGCAGGTTCCCCTACGGCTACCTTGTTACGACTTCACCCCAGTCGCTAAACCCACTGTGGTCGCCTGCCTCCCTTGCGGGTTAGCTCAACGCCTTCGAGTGAATCCAACTCCCATGGTGTGACGGGCGGTGTGTACAAGGCCTGGGAACGTATTCACCGCGGCATGCTGATCCGCGATTACTAGCGATTCCGCCTTCATGCTCTCGAGTTGCAGAGAACAATCCGAACTGAGACGGCTTTTGGAGATTAGCTCACACTCGCGTGCTTGCTGCCCACTGTCACCGCCATTGTAGCACGTGTGTAGCCCAGCGTGTAAGGGCCATGAGGACTTGACGTCATCCCCACCTTCCTCCGGCTTATCACCGGCGGTTTCCTTAGAGTGCCCAACTGAATGATGGCAACTAAGGACGAGGGTTGCGCTCGTTGCGGGACTTAACCCAACATCTCACGACACGAGCTGACGACAGCCATGCAGCACCTGTCACTCATCCAGCCGAACTGAAGAAATCCATCTCTGGAAATCGCGATGAGGATGTCAAACGCTGGTAAGGTTCTGCGCGTTGCTTCGAATTAAACCACATGCTCCACCGCTTGTGCAGGCCCCCGTCAATTCCTTTGAGTTTTAATCTTGCGACCGTACTCCCCAGGCGGATAACTTAATGCGTTAGCTGCGCCACCCAAGCACCATGTGCCCGGACAGCTAGTTATCATCGTTTACGGCGTGGACTACCAGGGTATCTAATCCTGTTTGCTCCCCACGCTTTCGCACCTCAGCGTCAATACTTGTCCAGCGGGCCGCCTTCGCCACTGGTGTTCTTCCGAATATCTACGAATTTCACCTCTACACTCGGAATTCCACCCGCCTCTCCAAGATTCTAGTACACTAGTTTCAAGGGCAGTTCCGGAGTTGAGCTCCGGGCTTTCACCCCTGACTTGATGTACCGCCTACGTGCGCTTTACGCCCAGTAATTCCGAACAACGCTAGCTCCCTCCGTATTACCGCGGCTGCTGGCACGGAGTTAGCCGGAGCTTATTCTCCAGGTACTGTCATTATCATCCCTGGTAAAAGAGCTTTACAACCCTAAGGCCTTCATCACTCACGCGGCATTGCTGGATCAGGCTTTCGCCCATTGTCCAATATTCCCCACTGCTGCCTCCCGTAGGAGTCTGGGCCGTGTCTCAGTCCCAGTGTGGCTGATCATCCTCTCAGACCAGCTAAGGATCGTCGGCTTGGTAGGCCTTTACCCCACCAACTACCTAATCCTACGCGGGCTCATCCTTTGCCGATAAATCTTTGGTCTTGCGACATCATCCGGTATTAGCAGTCATTTCTAACTGTTATTCCGAAGCAAAGGGCAGATTCCCACGCGTTACGCACCCGTGCGCCACTAGACCCGAAGGTCTCGTTCGACTTGCATGTGTTAGGCATGCCGCCAGCGTTCGTTCTGAGCCAGGATCAAACTCTCAAGTTATGTCACAAACATAATCGGCCTGCTTCAAAGAAGCAGCAACCAATCACATCTGAACTTCAGGAGCCGATGCCTGCATTTGTCAAACGTAATGGATACGAAGGACATATGTAACATCGGCTTGATTTAAACTACGCCATAGAGCCTGAAGCTCCCAAGGCGCAGACGCCGTCGTCCACATGTCCCTTCATCATAATCAACTATGTCAAAGAACG
>NZ_JABVZR010000006.1 GCF_017163935.1 Novosphingobium terrae
CCCCACAAGCTGGATAGCTGTGGGCGTGAACATTCTTGCAAACCCTGACGCGGGGTGGAGCAGCCCGGTAGCTCGTCAGGCTCATAACCTGAAGGTCGCAGGTTCAAATCCTGCCCCCGCAACCAGGGCCGCGCCATGGAGCGCGGCCGGGAGTTGTCCGTGTGACAAAAGCAAGACTTCACGAAATTAAGAGTTGACCGACTCGGTGAGCAGCCATATAGGCCCGCTTCACCGATGCAGCGCCGCCCGGAAGGGCTGGTTAGTTGCGAGGTTGTCGACAGATGCGGGCCTTCATCCCCCGGTGCAAATCGGGGTGGGATGACTGTCCGCTTTAAACTGTCGGCCAGGGAAACCTGAAA